>JANNGC010000748.1:0-22481 GCA_031380445.1 Pedosphaera sp. | reverse complement strand
GAAGGACGCGGTGGACAAGCTGCCGTGATCTTCGGAGCGGCCTGCTCCAACATCTCTGTTCCATGACCGCCGAACGGCTCTTAAAAATTGGCGTTGTACGGGCGTGGGCGTCCCCGCTCTTCACGCTCGCGGTCTGGGCCTGGATGCTGACGCGCCCGGCGGGGACGTTTCACGACCAGGGGGGAATGGCGATCCTGCTGATGTATTTTCCGATCACGTTCATCGTGTGGCTCTACTGCACGCTCACGACGGCGCTGCTGGTTCGACGTGCCAAAAAACTTCAGCCGCCTTTGGATGAATTCACGGTGCGGAAGTCGTGCGGGAGAATCCGGTGGTTGCGGGTGATCGGACTGGTGCTCTCGGTGGGAACGCTGTTCATCGCCTGAGAACTTTTTGCGGAGCGCAGCTACGAAAGCACTGCCGCCGCCAGGCCGGTTTCCACCACTTCGAGCGGAACGCAAATCTTGAACAGTGATCCCTTGTCCGGCGCGCTTTCCACGGTGATGCGTCCGTCCATCTGCTCGACAAGGCGCTTGGCGGTGGAGAGACCGAGGCCGAGTCCTTCGTGGGAACGGGCTAGGGAATTTTCCATCTGCGCGAATGGATCGAACAGCCGCACCTGCTCTTGCGAGGAGATGCCGCGTCCGGTGTCACGCACGGTGAAAACAGTTTTTTCCGGGCCGGAGCCGGAAGATTCGCCCGCCACTTCCAGAGAAACTTCGCCGTGGCTCGTGAAACGGATCGCGTTCTCGACCACGTTCCACAACGCGCGGCGCAACGCCGAGCGGTCGCCCCGCACGCGCGCGGGCAGATCGTCCGCCAGCATCAGGCGTAGGTTGACCGGCTTGCCGTCGAGCAGCGCCTCGCCTTTCTTGATCATTTCCTGCGCGAGTTCGCGCACATCGAAGCGGACGCTGACGGGTGCGAAGGCTCCTTGCTCCAAGCGTGAGAAATCGAGGATGTGATCGATCTGGGTCATCAGCCGCTCGGCGCTGGAGCGCAGGGCGTCGGCGCTTTCGCGCTGATCGGTGTTCAGGCTGGTGGTGAGGAGATAATCCGTCATGCCGATGACGCCGTTCATCGGGGTACGCAGCTCGTGGCTGACCTTGGCGAGAAATTCAGACTTCGCGTCGCTGGCCATTTCGGCGGCTTCCTTGGCCTGCGCGAGCTGTTCGTTCTGGATCAGGAGCAGCGCGCTTTGTTTTTGCAGAACGCGGTTGGCTTCGCCGAGCTGGCCGTAGAGACGCGACTTGGCGATGGCCACGGTGGCGCGCCCGGCCAGCTCGTTCAGGAAATCCATTTCATCCGCTTTGAACGGACGCGGTTCCTCGGTCTCCAGCGCGAAGAGGATGCCGAGCAGTTTGTCGCCATCCAGCAGCGGCAGGCCCACGTAGGCGCTGATGAACTCGACCGGCTCGTTGACCGCGAAGGGGTCTTCGCGCGTGACATCGGAGGCGACGAAGGTCTCGCGGTTTTCACGAATCCATTCGCTGACGCGCGCGAGCTGGGTCACGGCTTCAAAACCTGGGGGCAGCTCACGCAAGTGTGAGGCGGCCACGGCGAACTGCTCGTTCTCATACACCAGCACGCAGGCGCCGCCGCGCAAGGGCAGCACGTTGGCGGCAGTCTCCACGATGCAGTCGAGGACGCGCGCGACCTCGGTGGATTCGCCAGTGCTCACCGCGAGTTTGGCGAGTGCG
This sequence comes from Pedosphaera sp., assembly GCA_031380445.1. Classification (GTDB taxonomy): domain Bacteria; phylum Verrucomicrobiota; class Verrucomicrobiia; order Limisphaerales; family SIBH01; genus JANNGC01. The sequence continues at coordinate 20,781 of JANNGC010000748.1, read as the reverse complement.
AGCTGGCGGCGGTACTGTTGCTGGAGGCGCAACTGTTCGGCGTTCAACGCGGCGGCGGCGCGCTGGCGCTCAGTGATGTCGCGGAAGGCCGTGACCATGACCTCGCGCCCGGCGTAGGTGATGCGCTTGGTGAACAGCTCGACGTGCAGTTCCGATTTGTCGGGCCGCAGCGCCACGGCTTCAAAGGGGCGGAAGTTGCCGAGCAGGATGCTTTCCTCGATGACGTTGCGCGAGGCGCGCGTGAACCAGTCGAGGAGATTTTGTTTCGGCAGCGCGGCGTGTTCGCAGTTCAGGAGCGTGGCGAGCGCCTGGTTGGTTTCGAGAATGATGCCGCGCTCGTGAATGGCGATGCCTTCAAACGTGGCCTCGTACCAACTGCGGAAATGCTCGTCCTGCTCCTCGGCCTTGCCGGGCGCGGACGGGGCGGAGGGCGGCGCGGGCGCGGCGCGGAGCATCTGCTTGATGGTCTGGACTTGCAGACGCTGAAAGAGCACGGAGACCACGCAGGCCGCCGCGAGCACGCCGCCGAAATAGAGCCAGCCGCTCGTGAAGCCCGCCTGGCGCGCGAACCAAAACCAGCCCCCGACCGCGATGACAATCACCGTGACCAGCGAGCGCGTGGTGAAAAGGAGAAAGCCCGCGCCGAGCACGGTGAAGGCGAGCGGCACGGTTTTCTCCGGCGAAATGCCAAGCGTGAACCAGCCCAGCGCGTTCAGCACCAGGACGGCGCAGGTGAATTCGCCAAGCGGAAAAGCCCACCGCAGCGGCAGGCGCGGCAGCAGCAGCCGCATGATGAGCAGGAAAAAAGCGGAACCGCTGGCCAGCATCCAGGCCGGCAGACGGCTCCAAGGAATGTCCTGAAGCATCGAGAGCGGGCTGTGAAAATTCCAGCCCTCGGGATTCATCAGGTGCCCGAAGGCCACGACGACGAGCACGAAGGCGAGTCCGACGGCGAGGCTGGACAGGCGGTCCCGCGCCATCGCTTCGAGCGAAGGGGCAGGGGCGAACTCCGCCGCGTTCAAGCGCAGCGGGTTGGTTTCAGGCTGGTGGACAGATTTCATGCTGGGGCGATGAATCCAAGGGCCGACGTGCGGAGAATTTCTTTTCCGCGCGTCACGAAAGCTGGCCGCCGACGTTTAATCTCTTTTTCCATCAAAGCATTTTTCAGCAACACGCTTGCTTCGCATCACAGCAGCGCCGCCGCGTTTTCCTCCGCGACCGGGCTGGTGCGCGCCCCGGGCGGCGTGGTTGACGATGAGGTCGAGGCCACGGTGGCCACATAGGCTTTTTGGGTTTCGATGCGGTGGCGCAGGGCAAAGGTCAGCGCCTTGACCGACAGTTCGATGAACATGAAGGGCTTGGCGATGACGTCGCTCGCGCCGCGCAAGGTGGACTGCGCGCGCACCTGGAAGTCCGCCGTGCTGGTCACGAAGATGACGGGCGTGCTCTTGTTCGGCCCTTCGGCGCGGAGCTTGTCGCACAATTGGAAGCCGTCCAGCGTGGGCATGTGAACGTCGAGGAACGCGAGATCAAACTTCGTCACGCGGGCCTTGGCCATCGCCGCCTCGCCGTCCTCGACAGCAGTGGCTTTCATGAACGCCTTCTCCAGCGCATACACGATCGCACGGCGCGAGAGCACCTCGTCATCCACGATCAAAATCTCAAGGGGCGGATTTTCCGCGAAGTCGGCGGGCAGGCCGGGCTTGGCCAGCTCGTTAAAAAAGTCGAGCGCGTGCGCGGTGGTGCGGAGGGTCGAGGGCGTCACGGACTTGGGCTTGTCGAGCAGCTCCTTGACCAGCGCCTCGGTGGCCGCGCCCATCTTCGCGAGCGCGGGCGCGCCGGCCACGCCGGCGTTGGACGCGAAGGCCCGCACTTTCCGGTAGAGGGTTTCCAGGTGCGGAACGCGGGCGGCGTCCACGGTCTTGCTGATTTCCTGGAGCGGCTTGCGCATCTCGCTCACGGCGGCGGCGGTGCCGTTCAGGAAGCTGGTCAGCAAATCTTTCTGAAAAGCGGCGTCCTCCTTGCCGTTCGCGAACGAGGAGTGGCCGGTGAGAATGCCGGCGCTGCTGCCGGAGTCGGCCACGCCGTTGCCGGTGGACGTGTGGATCACGTCAATGATCTGGCGCGGCGTGACGCTGGACTTGTTGTACACGGCCGTGGCCCCGGCGGTGAACGCCTCGTGAATCATGTTCGCCACGTAGGCGTTCGTGAAAACGATCACGGGCAGCTTCTCGAACTCGCGCACGGCGCGAATTTTTTTCAGCAGCGCGATGCCGTTCAGCTTCGGCAGCATCAGGTCCAGCAGCAGCGCGTCCGGCTTCATCTCGTACAACCGGTAGTAGCCGGCCTGCCCGTCGGGCGAGACATCCACCTCGAAGCCTTCCTTCTCCAGGCGCGAGCGATAGACGTGGGCGACCACCGGGTCGTCTTCGATAATCAAAATTTTCTTCATAAGATTTCTTGGCTACGACAGCGGCAGATTCTGGCGGGAGTTAAGCAGCACCACCTTCACGCGCTCGTAGGTGGCCTGCAACTGACTGAGCACCGGCGGCACCGCCGCGAGCGAACCGCCCAGCCCGAGCTGCTCGGTCCGGCGGAAGAGCGCGGCCATCGCGAGAATGCCGCAGACGGCGGACGCGCCCGCCGCGCTGTGCGCGATCCGCACCACGGCGGCGGCGTCGCGCTGCTGGCGCACCAGCTCCTTCACCTGCTCGCCGGTCTGGTTCAAATACATGTCCGTGATTTCAATCAGCGTGGTGCGCGAGCCGCCGGAGAACTCGACCAGTTGCTGGAAGTCGAGCAGGTCCGCGTCGCTCACGTCCGGTGCGGGCGCGGGCGTGGAGACTGGAGCCGCTGGCGCAGAAGAAGGCGGGCCGCACTTGAGCAAGGCCGCTTCCAGCGCCTCGGTTCGCACCGGCTTCGCGAGGTAGTCATCCATGCCCGCGTTTAGACATTTCTCGCGGTCGCCCATCATGGCGTTCGCGGTCATGGCGATGATGCGCGCGCGCGGGCGGCCCGTCGTGCGCTCGGTCTCGCGGATGCGCCGCGTGGCCTCCAGCCCGTCAATGCCCGGCATCTGCACGTCCATGAAGACCACGTCGTAGGAAATTTTCTCCAGCGCGGCGATGGACTCCGCGCCGTTCGAGGCCACGCCCGGCTCGTAGCCGAACTGCTGAAGCAGCCGCGTGGCGACCTTCTGGTTGATGACGTTGTCGTCGGTGATGAGAATTTTCAGCGGCCTTCGTTGCGCCAGCGCGCCGTCCCTTTTCACGGGCGCCGAAGCCGCGGCCGCGGCCGTGCTCACTTCCTGTGGGGCGCGGCGCTCGAAGAGTTCGAGCAGCGCCGCTTGTAACGGCGCAGGCTTCACGGGCGAACTGACGACGCGCCGGAGCGCGGACCCGGCGGTCGCGCTTTCCGCCGCGCCCAGCGGAATGATGACGAGATGCGGAATTTTCGCGAGCGCCAGCGTCTCGGCCACGGCGGGATTGGCCGCGATGCCGGCATCGAGGAGCGCGGCGGAGAAGGTGCGCCCGCTCAGTTCCTTCACCACGGAGACGGTGTCGCGGGGCCGCGTGCAGGCCGCGCCCCAGCGCCCCGCCGCGCGCTCGACAATGCCGCCGACCGTGTCGTTCTGCATGGCGATGAGCAGACGCTTTTCCGAAAGAGGTTTGGCGACCGGAGCCGCTGCGCCGGCGGCCGGCGTGACGGGCAGCGGCAGCGTGAAGAAGAAAGTGGAGCCTTGGCCGGGCACGCTCTCCGCCCACAAGCGTCCGCCCATCAGTTCGACGAGTCCTTTGCTGATGGCGAGGCCGAGGCCGGTGCCGCCGTATTCGCGCTCGGTGGAACTGCCCGCCTGCACGAAGGGTAGAAACATTTTCTCCAACTTCTCCGCCGCGAGGCCGAGGCCAGTGTCCCGCACTGCGCACTCGATGAACTGCGCCGGCGCGCGCGGATCCGCGCCGCGCCGGACCACCTCGGTGCTGGCGTTCGGCCCCGGCCCGTGCACCGCCGCCGGCCTGATGGTGATGATGACTTCGCCCGCGTCGGTGAACTTCACCGCGTTGCTCAACAGATTGATGATGACCTGACGCACGCGCGACTCGTCGCCCGTCACCGCGTCGCCGACTTCGGGTGAGATCTCGTAGGCGAGTTCGAGGCGCTTCTCCGCCGCCTTGGGCGCGAGCACATCCATGGCCCCTTCCACGCAGGCCGCGAGCGAGAACGCGCGCTGTTCCAACTCCATCTTGCCGGACTGGATTTTGGAAATGTTCAGGATGTCGTTGATGATCGTGAGCAGCGCCTCGCCGCTGGCGCGGATGGTCTCGACGTAATCGCGCTGTTCCGCCGTCAGTCCGGTGCCGAGGAGCAGGCCGGTCATGGCGATGACGCCGTTCATGGGCGTGCGAATCTCGTGGCTCATGTTGGCGACGAACTCGGACTTGCGCTCCGCCGCGCGTTCCGCCGCCGCGCGGGCGAGGCTGAATTCCCGCGCGCGATCCGTGAGCAAATCATGCGCGCGCTTCTGCCGCGCCGCCGCGAGGATGCGCGCCTTCAGCTCGGAGAGCACGAAGGGCTTGGTGATGAAATCATGCGCGCCGAGATCGAAGGCGCGGATTTTTTCCTCAATTGCGCCGTGCGCGGTCAGCACGACCACGGGGATGTGCGCGACCTCGGAGGACGCCTTGAACGCGCGCAGCACGGCGAGACCGTCCATGCGCGGCAGGCGCAGGTCGAGCAGCACCACGTCGAAGATGCGGTCGTGAATTTTCTCCAGCGCCTCGATGCCGTCGCCCACGGCGGTGATGTCGTAACCGGGCAGGCCGCTGCAAATGGCGGCGGCGATCTGCGGCTCGTCCTCGACGAGCAGGACGGATGGGGGGGCTTCTTTTTCGAACAGTTCGTTGCCGAACAGTGCGCCTGGGCTGGGCGGTGCGGCGGTGGTTAGGCTGCTGGCCCGGCGGATCGATTCGAGTTCTGTGACAGTCACGGTGAGGTTCTCGGCAGAAACCGCGCGTAGATTTAACTTTTGTTGTTCTCGCCGCGCGCGTCTTGGCCCTGAGCCGGGCGCAAGCGATTAAGACGCAGGCCTTTGATGCCGATGAAGGCCCGTAGTGATAACAGATTGTCGTCGCCAACCTGCTGTCTGCATGAGTCAGCGCGCTTTCACCTTGGTGGAGGCGCTGATCTCCATGCTCATTCTGGGCATCATGGTCACGGGCGTGGTGAGCGGCTTCATGCAGTGCCACAAGTCTGCGGAGTGGTCGGCGTATTCGCTGGCCGCGCAGTCGCTGGCCCTGCAGCCGCTGGAGCAGGCGCGCGCGGCCAAGTGGGATCCGACGCGGGCCGTGCCGCTGGATCAGTTGGTGGCCTCGAATTTCCCGAGCCGGGTGCTGGTGCTGGACGTGCCGATTTCCGGGACGAACAGCGTCCTGGCCACGAACACGGTTTCGATTCGCACGGTGTCGGTCGATCCGCCGTTGCGCGAGATCTTGGTGGAATGCACCTGGACTTTTCCCCGGCGCGGCACTTTCACGAACAGCGTGCTGACCTTTCGCGCACCCGACCAATGAAACTGTTTCGCCCAGTCACTACCGGTTCCTCCCACGCCCGGCGGGCGTTCACGCTGGTCGAGATTTTGATCACCATGGTCACGACGACGATGGTGCTCGGCGCGGCGATGGGGGCCTACATGTACGGCTTGAAGATGGTGCAGTTCATCCAGCCCAAGCTGGCGGCGAGCGACGATGCGCGGAAGGCGGTGTCGCTGCTGACGGAGGAAGTTCGCACGGCCTTTGACGTGAAGGTGGGGAACCGGCGGGCCACGACCTTCGAGCCGATTGCACCGTTCACCTTGCAGCAGGGAAACGCGCTCCGCATCTATCCGTCCACGGACACGAACCGGTTCATCTTCTACTTCTGGGACGTGAACGACAGCACCTTGAAGCGCACGACGAACGGGGCCGCGTCCACGGCCATCATCGCCACGGCGGTGACGAACGAGCTGGTCTTCGCCGCCGAGGACTGCCGGGGCAACGTGCTCGACCGGAACGAAAACAATTTTGTCATCGCCATCACCTTGCAGTTTTACCAGCTCCAGTATCCGAAGGTGGCGGTGGGGCCGGGGCAGTATTACGACTGGTATCAACTGCAATGCCGGGCCACGAAACGCACGCTGGATTGAACCATGAAACTTTTCTCCCCCTCCGTCCGCCAGCGCGGCTCCACGCTCGCCGTGGTGCTCGTGCTCAGCGCGGTCACGCTGCTCATCCTCACTTCGGCGCTCTCCTGGGTGTCCACGAACACGACGCTGTCCCAGCGCAACAACGAGTACTTTCGCACCACGGCGGTGGCCGAGGCCGCGACGGAGAAAGTCATTGCCCGCATCACGGCCGATTACAAACGCGGCGGGGACCGCTACGTCATCGACAGCGCCAGCACTTATGCGGGCCTGGTGCCGACGGCGGCGGACAGCGCCACGCTCGGCGCGTATCGTTTCAATGACGGGCAGGGCAACTACGGAAAAATTTACGTGCAGAACATCGCGCCCACGGAGTTCAAACTTCTCAGCTCGCAGTACAGCGGTCTGCGCGGTTACGCCACGCCCTTCCGCATCATTGCCAACGCGCAGCAGATGGACACGCTCTTCCAGATCACCACGGCGGTGCGGCAGGACATTGACGTGACGACCATTCCGCTTTTCCAGTTCGCCATTTTCTACAACCTGGACTTGGAAATTAACCCGGGGGCGAACATGGAGGTCGGCGGACGCGTGCATGGGAACGAAAATATTTATCTCCAGCCGGGCGCGAACCTCACCTTCCGCGAAGACGTGACGGCGGCGGGGACGATCATCAACGGCAAGAAGCCCGGCGATCCGTCGAGCCGGACGGTGGGCACGATCACCTTCGACGGCCATCGCGACAGCGGCGCCAGCGCCCTGAACCTGCCCATTGGCACGGACAACACCGCGACCGCCGTGCGGCAGGTCGTGGAACCGCCGCCCGTCGGCGAGTCGCCCACCTCTCCGCTCGGCTCGCAACGGCTCTACAACAAGGCGGACATGATCATCACCATTCCCGCCGTGGGTGCGGCCACCGTGACCAGCGGCATCAGCAACAGCAAGGGGACCGCCGTACCCGCCGACCAGTGGAGTGCCACGGTCAATCCGGCCAAAGGTTTTCTGAAGGACGTTTCCTTTTTCAACGCGCGGGAAAATAAAACCGTGCAAGCCCTCGAGATTGATGTGGAGAAGCTCAAGACTTGGAGCGGCGTCACCACCAACGTCCTCCGCCCGCACTGGCCCGCCGGCGACGTGACGATCATTTACGTGGACGACCAGCGCGCGAACACGCTCCTGACCCAGACCGGCGTGCGTGTGGTCAACGGCGCCACGTTGCCGACGAAAGGTCTCACCGTCGTGACGCCCGATCCGATTTACGTGCAGGGCAATTACAACACCACGGACGGCTCCGGCAACAGCAGCAGCGGCAACACCACCGTCTATACCAAGCCCGCCTCGCTCATCGGCGACGCCATCACCGTGCTCTCCGGCGCGTGGCGGGACGCGAACTCCACCGCCGCGCTCGGCTCACGCAATGCCACGGACACCACGGTCAACGCCGCGCTGCTCGCCGGCGTGGTCGAGACCACGGCGGGCAGCTACAGCGGCGGCGTGGAAAATTTCCCGCGCTTCCTCGAGAACTGGTCCGACCGCAGCCTGACCTACAACGGCTCGATGGTGGTGATGTATCCGAGCCGTTACGCGCGCGGCCTCTGGGGCGGCACCGGCGACACCTACGGCATCTACAATCCGCCCGTGCGCCGCTGGGCCTTTGACGTGAACTTTCGCGACGTGACCAAGCTGCCGCCCGGCACGCCCGCCGCCCGCAAGATCGTGCGCAACACCTGGAAGATGATTCAGCCCAACTCCATCGCGGTCGCCAGCCCTTGAGCCATGCGCCCGCTTTCCCCGATTCGTGCGCTGTGCTGCCTCGCCGCCCTCGTGGCCACGGCGGCGGCGGCCTTCAACGTGAGCGTGCGGACCTTGCGCGGGCCGGAGGGCGAGGTCTTCACCTCGGCCTTCGTGGAGGCGAACGGCGAACGCTTCGCCCTCGTGGTGCCGGGCGGCTGGCACTCGCGGGCCGGCGCGAAGGCCAACACTCTTTCCCTCTCCTCGCCTTCAGGTGAAGCGCCGATCACGCTGGAATTTTCTGAGCAAGACGCCGCGCCCGTGCTCGCCAGCGCCGCCGCCTTGCGCCAGGCCGTGGTGCCTTTCTTGCACGAGGCGACGGTGCTGGAGGAATTCCCCGCCCACACCGGCTGCGGCACCGGGCGCGGCCTCGACCTGTCCTTCACGCTGCAAGGGAATCCGCTGCGCGCGCGTGTGGTCGTGATTCCGCTGGCGCGCGGCTACGCGAGTTTTCACCTCTCGTGCTCGGCGGAAAATCAGGAGTTTTTTTTCCGAACCCTCGGGACCACGCTCACCTCCTTCCGCCGCGCGCCGCTGGATGCGGAGGAAAAATTCGTCGCCGTGTCCGCCGTGGCTCCCGAGGAAAAAGACGCGCGGGCCGCGGCGCAGTTGGGCCACGCCGCCGCCGCGCAAGAATTTGCCGTGCTCCAAACCGGGCCGCCGCCGCCGCCCGTCGTCGAGCGGGAACGGCCACCGCTCTTCGCCGGCTACGAAAACCACGTCCGCCTCGGCGTGATCGGCCTGCTCCTGGCGGCGCTCTCCGCCTACACGCTGGCCCGGCACCGGCGCGAGGCGGAGATTCGCGCGCTCTGCGGCGGCTATCTCAGCGACGGCACGGAGGTCGCCAGTTTCAAAATGCCGGAATGGTTTGCCGTGCAATCCGCGCCGCAAGTTTCCGCCGCCACCGCCTTGGACGGGCCGGACTGGACGCCCGCCGTCAGCGGAGCCGCGCCCGCGCCCGACCCGGTGCAGAAATTTCTGGAAGAAGCCCCGGCCTTGCTTGGCAACATCCGCAATGCGCTCCGCGATCTGGGCCGCTCCGGCAACGATGTGGAATGGCGCACGCTCCTCGCGCAACTGCCGAAACATTTCACCACGCTCAAGGAGCGGACGAATTTCTGGGAGATGCGCCCGGTGTGGCAGTTGAGTTCCGCCGTCGAACTGCTCGCGCAGCGCGTGGCCGACAAACCCAAGGACGCCACGCCCTCCACGCTCCGCACCATCACCGCCGCCACGGATTTGCTGCAAGCGCTCTGCGTGCCCGGGGTGCGCCCGAACCTCATCATTGATCCGCCGCTGAAAGTTCTCGCCGTGGATGATGATCCGTTGTGCCTGCGCGCCGTGGTCTTCGCCTTGCAGAAGGCCGGCCTCGAATCCGAGACGGCGAAGGACGGCGCGCAGGCGCTCGCGCTGGCCTCGGCCAAGGCGTACGACGTGATCTTCATGGACATCCAGATGCCCGAGATGGACGGCCTGACCGCGTGCAAAAAGATCCGTGAGACGGCGGTGAACGCGGAGACGCCGATTGTCTTCGTGACCATCCAGTCGGATTTCCACACGCGCGCGCAATCCACGCTGACCGGCGGCAGCGACCTGATGGCCAAGCCGTTCCTCGTCTTCGAACTGACCGTGAAAGCGCTGATGGCCTCGATGCGCAAGCGTCTCGAGACGCAGCAATCGGCGAATTTACCGCAGCCCATTGTCTCGCCCGCGCCCGTCGCCATCCGCGCGGCGATCACTTCGAGCCTCGGAGCGAACCGCACCACCACGACCACGGCCCGCGCGCCCCGACCGAAGCCGAAGCAGGTCGAGACCGCACCCGACTCGAATCAGCCTTTTGCCGAACGCGCCGGGACCGCGTTGCTGGCCTTGGAAAACAGTCTCGACGAAGTGACGCGTGCCACGGCCCAGGGCGAGGCGAAGGAACCGCTGGGCGTTTTCTACGTGCAGACGCACGCCTTCGTGGCCGACGCGGAGAAGGCCGGCTTCCAACTCGCCGCGCTCCTCGGCTCGAACCTCGAGCGTCTCGCGAAAAAACTTTACGAGAAGCCGCCGCAGGCCAACCCCTCCACGCTCCACACCGTGGCCAGCGCGCTGCGACTGCTTCACGAAGTCTGCCAGCCCGGCGTGGAACAAAAATCAGCGGACGCTTCGCGCGTTCGCATGTTGGTCGTGGATGACGAACCGCTCGCGCGCCGCGCCATCACCGGCGCGCTGCAGCTCGCCTTCGACCAGCCGGACAGCGCGGAGGACGGCATCACCGCGCTCGCCCTCGCACGCGAAAAAGCCTACGACGTGATCTTCACCGACGTGCGGATGCCGGGCCTTGATGGCTTCGCGCTCTGTGCGCAAATTCGGAAGACAGCACTGAACCCGCACACGCCGGTCATCTTCGTCACCAGTCTCGGCGACGACGCCGCCCGCGAGCAGGCGGCGTTGAGCGGCGGCAACGACTTCATCGCCAAGCCCTGCCTGCCGGCGGAAATCACGCTCAAGGCGCTGACCTTCATCATCCGCAAGCGTCTGGCTCTGCCGGTGGAAATTGCGGCGGAAGAAACTGCTTTGACGGCTCCGCCCAAACCGTCCGAGACCGCTTTGCTCGCCGTGTAAGTCAGTCACCCTGAAGTCTGGCTTCGAAATATTTCCCTGATGCCGTGCTTTTGCGGACTCCAGCCCGCGCAGAAATCCCGTTCGCCTCGCCGCTTGTCGCCGCCCCGGCCCTCTGGTTCAATGCGCTCGCATGAAGACAACGCTGAATCTCGCTCTCGTCGCCGCGCTGCTGTTGCTGACCGGCTGCGGCTCGCTTACGTCGCGCTGGCGCGGCCAGCGGGGCGAGGCCTATCCCGGCGTGCGGATGGACGCGGAACACGCCACGCATTTCACGACCGAGGGCGAGTGGATTGCGCTCTTCGACATCCCGCTCTCCGCTGTCGTGGACACCTTGTTCCTGCCTTACGATCTGACCGGCACGAACAAGACTGCCGAAGCCCACGCCGAAGAACACGCCGACGCCGCGCACTGATTCCGCGCTACTGCATCGGCAGTTGCAACATCACGCGTTCTCCACCGCGCAGCACCGTCACGTTCACCTTTTCACCGGGCAGATTTTTCTGAAGCACCCGGCCCATCAGTTCGCCCTCCGTCACGCGCGCGGACTGTCCGGCGAATTCCACAATCACGTCGTCCTTCTTAAAACCTGCGTTCTTCGCCGCGGCGTGCTTGCCGTACTGGCCCACAGACTTCACGAGCAACGCCATTTTATCCGATGCCACGCCGCGTGAGGTGCGCGCTTCGTCCGCCAAATCTTCCAGCACCATGCCGCCACCCGTCATCGCGCGCATCTGCCAGGTGCCGACGCGCTTCGAGATGTCCGACCGCGTGCGCCAGCCGGAGGGCAGGGGGATGTTCAAACCTTTCTCCGTGCCGCCGCGTTTCACCACCGCCGCCAGCCGTCCTGACTCCGGCGCGCGATGCAAAGCCCAGCTCACATCCGCGACCGACACCGGCGGTTGGCCGGCGAGCGAGACGATTTCATCGCCAACTTTCATGCCCGCCTTCTCCGCGATGGAACCCGCTGCCACCGCCGTCACCGTCGCGCGCTGATCCGCCGCCAGCGTCAGGCCGATGGTCTCGGGCGCGGGCATCGGGTAAATCAGTTCCTGCGGCACCGGCTGCTTCTGCGCGCGATGATACGAGCGCAGCGCGTCGCCAATCTGATGACAGTGAACGCAGCTCTGCACGACTTTGCCTTCCCAATCGAGGTCGCGTTTGTACTTCGCCGCGAGTTCAGGAATTTCCACCGGACTCTTGAACGGCATGGCCACGCCCTGCTTTCCGGCCAGCGCAGGCTTGTTGTCGGGATACTGCCGGTGCAAGGCCAGCGCGCCTTCCAGCGCCGCGCGGTAGCCCGCGAGCGATTTGTCCGCCGGATTTTTCTGGTGCGTCCACGAGCCGAAGCGCCCGTAGATGGTGCCGTCGCCGTTCATGAAGAGCGTGGAGAAAGAGAGGTCGTAATCAAACTGGAAGAGCGAGAGGTCGAGGGCGTTGGCGTTGATGATTCGCACGCAGACGAACTTATCGAGCAACGGCGCGAGCGACGGCTCGGACAACACGCTCGCGTCAATGCCCGCACACGACAGGCACGGCACGCAGCGCAGCACCACGAGCAACGGTTTGCCCTTCCACTTGGCCTCGGTCAGGCCGCGCGCGAGGTCGCCGTAAATCCAGCGCGCGTCCTTCTCCATCGTGGCGCGGTCGGCCCGCACCGCCGCCTCGCGGTTCGTGACCGTGGCGCTGAAGGCGTTGAGGGTGGAAAGGAGAAGGACACAAGGGAGCAGGAGCCTGGGTGTTTTCATGGGAACATCTGACGCGGGCGCGAAGGCGATTCATCAAACTTGTCCGGTGGAAAAAAGCGGTCGCTTTAGCGCCGCTTTGGTTCCGCCTGGCGGCAGGTTTCAATTCGCCCGCCGCAGCCGGTAGAAGCGGTTACTTGCGGTGAGGCTGTTGGTCACAAGGAAGTTTGTTCCGCTCACGATGGGCGCGTTGCTCACCGCGCTCCAGTTGGTCGTCTCAAAGCCGAGTGCTGCTTCCAGCACATGGCCGGCGGCGCTCGTTGGCCACGCGAGGCGCACGCGGTTAGCGGGGAGCGTGGCGAGTTGGAGCGTGGGCGCGCACTCGGAACTGCTCACGGCCAGCAGGTAGCTGCACCCCGCGCCTTGCGCGCCGAGATCGTTTACCACCACCACGAAATTGCTCCCCGCCGGCACCGCGAACGCGAGCGTGAGGAACGCGCCGCTGTTCGCCGAGTCCGCGAGGTAGTTCGCGCAGAGGTCGTTGGTTTGAAAGTTCCCGAGATACGCGGCGGCAAAAAGATTCGAGCACGGGTTCGAGACATAGACCGTGTAGCACGCGGCGGGACCATTGTTCGTGAAGCTGTGTACATCGTAGCGAAAGGTGCCGCTCCCGTTGAACGGGCCGGGACATTCCACCGGCGCTGCACAAGTGCCGACGGCATCCGGCACCCGCGACATCCGCGTGCCGAGCGCGAGATCGTTCGTGGTGATGGCGTTGGTCACGAAGCCCGGACACGTCGCGCAGAAACCGCCGCCCGCGCCCGCGCACGTCGTCGGCATGGTGAAGCTCGTGACGAAATCTCCGCCGCTGCTCCGCACCGTGAGCTCCAAGCTGATGTTCGATCCGCACACAAATCCTGGCAGCGTGGAAATTTGGAACGGCGTCACGTTTGTCCCGCGCGCATTCACGCCGAGATTCGGATACCCCGACGGCACCGGCGCGACGATGACGTGCGCTGTGGTGCTGATGAGCGAGGCCGTGATGTTCGAGAGAATTGCGCCGCTGGAGTTCGTGAGCGCGACGCGCAGATGATTGCACTCGTTGGCCTGGATCAACCCGTCACCATTGCCGCCGGTGAGTTCCGCCGCGCTGCCTTTGAGCGGCGCGTTGGTGAAGATGAGCGCGACGTCGTTGCCCGAGCCGGCGTTGTAACGGACGAGAAATTTCAACGCGCCGACATTCAGCACGGAACCTTGCGGCTGGCCGGCGAACGTCCCGGTGATGGAATCCGAACCGTCGTTGGTGAGGATGATGAAGGACTGGCCTTCCTTCGGCGTGAAGCCGCCGACGAGAGAGATGTTCAGCGCGCCCGCGAGCGCCGTCGAGCCGCGCACGTTCAACTGATCGTATTGCGCGCCCGCCGTCAGTCCGCTGATCTCCACTTGGAAGCTCGCGTTCGATCCTGAGAACGTCGCGTTGCCGGAACTCAGCACACCGATGCCGCCGCCAGGCGCGATGCGGCCGCCGCTGGCGGTGATGTTTCCCACCTCGCCATCGCCGCCGAGCGTCGCGTTCGTGCTCACGGTGAGGCTGCTCTGCTGAATGCCGTTCACGAGCAACGTGCCGGCGAGGACGGTGACGGCGGACGAGTTGGTGTTGTTGCCGTTCAAGGTCAGCGTGCCGCCGCCAAGTTTGCGGAAGCCGCCAGTGCCATTGATTGGCCCATCAAAGAAACTCGAACTGCCGTCCGCGCCGAAGCCGGGATTGCCGCCCGCGCTGATGGCAACGTGACCGTCGCCGGAGAGCGCGCCGATGCTATCGCTGCCGCTACCGAAATCGAGCAGCCCGGAAACTGTGATGAACACCGGCGCGGTATTGGCGATTTGCGATCCCGCGCCGCTCGCGTAACGCACCGCCTCCGAGTCCGCGAGGCCGAGTCCGTCGCCGATGATCAGCGGGCCAAGAATCGCGCCGTCACTCGCGCTCTTGTTCAGCAGCAGCGTGCCGCCTTCCACCGTGGTCACGTTCGTGAAGGTGTTCGCGCCCGCGCCGGACAGGGCCAGCACGCCGTCCGATTCCTTGGTCAGCGCGCCTGCGCCGGTGATCACGCCGCTGAGTTCCAGATGTCCGCCGTCGTTCACCGCCACGCGCGTGTGGTTGAACAGCAGGAGGTCGCCCGCCCACGAGTTCGTCACGCCGTCCGCGCTGTTGAGCACGGTTGCGCCCAGCACGTTGTTGTTCAGCACCAGCGGTTCCGCGCCGACGTGGATGCCGCCTTCGAGCGTGAGCAGCGAGTTGCCCGCGATCTGCACGCCGCCATTGGTGGTGCCGGTGGCGAAGTCATTGAAGAGCCGCAACTCGCCGCCGAAGACGAGCACGTTGCCAGTGAAAGAATTGGAATTCGCCAGCGTCATCGAGCCATTGCCGTTCTTCGACAGCCCGCCGTTTGATAGCCGCGCGCCGACATACAAGTCCGGGATGATGCCGCCCGCCGGGACGGAAAACGCCCGGCCTGGGCTGCTCAAATCCACGTGGCCAAAAATCAGCGCCGGGAAATTTGTGCTCGAGGTGGCGTTCAACGTGTTGAACAGACTGAGCAGGCCCGCGCCCGTGTCAATGCGTCCGCCGGTCATGCTGATGCCACCCACCGCGTCGCTCACGCCGTTCAGATCGAAGAGTCCGCTTTCGTTGATCACGATGTTGACCGAGAGCAGCAACTGTCCGCCGAAGTAGCGCACCACGTCCGCGCTCGGTCCGCCCACGCCGTCGCCGACGGTCAGAACGCCTGCGCTGATCGCCGCCAAGCCGACGTTGGCCTTGGCGAATTCCAGCGTGCCTTCGTTCACCGTGGTGTTGCCGGAGTAAGTGTTCGCCGCGTCGCCGGAGTAGCGCAGCGCGCCAGGCTGAAGCTTCGTCACGCCGCCGTTGCCGCTGATCGCGCCGCCGAGATCGAGGACGCCATTCGTGAACACGGGAACGGTCAGGCTGGCGTTCAAAACGATGTTGCTCGACCACCCGGAAACCAGACCGCTCGCGCCTTCCAGCGTGGCGAGCGCGAAGTTATTCGTCAGCCACTCGTTCGTGATGACCACGCCCTCGACGCGCAGACTGCCGCCGCGCAAATCCGTGCCGGACGCGCCACCGCCGAAGGCCTGCGCGCTCGCCGCGTAGATAAAGCCGTTGCTGATCACGGTCGCGCCGGGATACGTGTTCGTGCCGCTCAGGCGCAGCGTGCCGCCGCCCGTCTTGATCAAGCCCGCCGTGCCGCTGCCCGTGAGGTTTGCGGAGAGGATGCACTCCGGCCCGCCATTCGTGTTCAGCGCCACGTCAATCCGTCGCGTCGCCGTGCCTTGCGCCAGCACGCCGCTGATGATGACTGGATCAACCACGCCATTAAAGCCCGCGACCGCCACCACGCGCCCCGTCACGGTGAGCGTGCCGAAACCGCTGCTCACGTCGCCGCCGTTCGTGAGCGTGAGCGTGGCGAAGGTCTCGTTGTAATTGTTGAGATCGAGCAGCCCGGCTCCGTTCACGGTCACTTGCGCGGTGTCGGCAATTTGGTTCGCCTCGGTGAGCAGCACCGTGGCACCGGCATCAATGAAGAGATTTCCCGGCACCAACTGTGTGGCGAGCGCCACATCGTTCAGTTCCAACAGGCCCGCGCTCACGGTGGTGCCGCCGGTGTAAGTGTTGTTGCTCGCGCCGCCGAAGAGGAGATGGCCCGCACCGGTTTTCACCAGCGCGCCGCTGCCCGCCGTGACGCCGTTGAGTTCCAGTGACGCGCCGCTGTTCGAGACGTTGATGACTTGCGCGCCCGCGTTGGTGAGGTTGAAAAAAATCCGGTTCGTGAATCCCGTCGGCTGCACGGCCTGGATGCCGTTCGAGAGCGTGATGGTGTTGCCGTAGAGCGTGTAGTTGCTCGCCGCGTTGAAGGTGAGCGAACGCAGCCGCAGGCCGGTGAGATTGTTCGTGAGCGTGAAGCGCGCCGTGCCGACGGGGAAGATGACGTCATCGCCGCTGACGGGCGCGACGTTGTTCGTCCAGTTTGCGGAGGTGCTCCAGTTGCCGCTGGAGCTGCCGTCCCAGACTTTCACGGCGGCGCGTGCGGGCAGCGTGAGGGCAACCCACGCGAGGAAAACCAGCGTGAGTTGGAACAGTTGATTCAGGCGGCGAAAGATCGCCGGCGGAATCATGCGGCATGGCTGTGACACTGCGCATGGAGTTAGCAAAAGCAGGGCGCAGTCGCAAGCCAAGTGTCCCGGCGCGGCAGGGCTGCGTTGCGCGCGGCCCCATATTTTCCCCCTCGGGTGTAAGGCGGAGCGGGAGCGAAGAACGGCGCTGCGCTGGTTCTTCGGTTTAGATGGGGCCGCGCGGCAACGCGGCCCTACCACACCGACCGCGCTGCGCGCAGTTTGTTTAGCGCGCCACGACACGCGCGCGGCCCGTCTGGCCGAACTTGTCCACGGCGCGAATCGAAACGGCGTCGGGCGGCGTCGAGTATTCGCGGGAGAAATAGTTGCCTGACAAAATTTCCGACTGCCACGCCGGGCCGCGCCGGGTCTGTAGAACCCAGAAGCGCGCCGTCTCGCCCGCCGCCGCCGACCATTGGAAACGCACGGCCTCGCCGCGACTGACGGCGGCGAGCGCGGGTTGACCCGGCGCCGGGCCGCTGCGCGCCGACGGCGCGAGCGCGGGCAGTTTGTATTCCTCGCGCGCGAGTTGCGCCGTCACGCCGCCTTTGTTTTTCATCAGCGCGCCCATGTTCCAATGGACGTGTCCAGCGATACCGCTTTGCTGCCGGGTGAGCTGGATCTGCCGGACGATTTCTCCGGCGGGCCAGCCTTTGTTCCCTGCGTCGGTGACTTGATAATTCGTCGAGGAGCCGATGGCGGTGGTGTTGATCCCGGCGACGATTTGCTTCTGCTTGGGATTATTTTCCGTCCACCACTTGAGCAGCACGGGGAAACTTTGCGCGGGCGGATCGATGCGCCAGTAAAGCTGCGGCACGAGGTAATCCAGCCAGCCGTTGGCCAGCCACGCGCGCGGGTCGGCGTAGATGGAGGCGTATTGATCGAAGCCTTTGATTTGCGCGGGAAAGCCGGGGCGATAGATGCCGAAGGGACTGATGCCGACCTCGACCCACGGCTTGGCGGCTTTCACGTCGCGATACAGGCGCGCGATGAAACGGTTCACGTTGTCGCGCCGCCAGTCGCCGCGTTCGAGTTTGCCACCGGTCTTTTGATACGCGCTGAAACTGGCGTCGTCGGGGAAGGCGATTTTCCCGAGCAAGTTGGTTTCCACGTACGGATAAAAATAATCATCAACGTGAACGCCATCGAGGTCGTAGCGCCGGACGACATCGAGGATGACGCGCGCGGAGTGGTCGTGAACTTCCTGAAGCCCGGGATCAAGCCAGAGATGCTTGCCGTAGGTTTTGACCAGTTCCGGTCGCGTGCGACTGATGTGGCCGGCGGCGTTAAAAGTTTTGTCGCCCGTGGAATGGCGGGCGCGAAAGGGATTGAACCACGCGTGCAGTTCCAGCCCGCGCTGATGCGCCTCGCGCACGGCAAACTCCAGCGGATCCCAGAACGGATTCGGCGCCTGGCCCTGCGTGCCGGTGAGATATTCCGACCAGGGTTCGAGCTTCGACGCGTAGAGCGCGTCGCAGGCCGGGCGCACTTGGAGGATGACGACGTTGAGCCGGAGCGCGGCGCATTGGTCGAGGATGGCGCGCAACTCGGACTGTTGCTGCGCGGTGGTGAGCGTCTTCTTCGAGGGCCAGTCAATGTTGTTGACCGCCGCGACCCACGCGCCGCGAAACTCGCGCGCGACCGGCGGCGGCTCGGCGGCGGACGGCGTGTAAGTGGTGGCGGCCCGCGCGGAGGCGAGCGTCAGCAGGGCGAGCAGGGCAGGGCGTAGCACGGGCGGATTGACGAAGAAACGGCGCAGGTGTTCAAGCGGGGATTTGCGGACGCAGCCTGCTTTGGGGAGGCGTGAACTTCAACTTACGGGCGGAAGATAAACTCTTTCGCGTTCAGCAGCGCCCACGCGATGTCCTCGTACGCTTTGCGCTGGTTCTCGGACTTTTCGACACGCGTGGAGAATTCGAGCAGTTCGGCCTGCGTTGGTGGGCGGTTCAACACGCTCCAATAGAGTTCGGTGATTATTTCGCGCTGACTCTTTCCCGCAACGATGAGCTTCTGAATTCGGTTCTCTGGCGCGGACAACAACTCATTGATCTCCGGCCCGCTCACGAGGTTGAACGCCTGGCTCATGGTCGTCTCGCTGGAACGCTCGCACTCGCAACTCAGCAGGCGCATCGGCTTGCCGAAGAGCGTGAGGAACGTGTCGCTGCTCGACTTGCGCTTCTCGCGCAACCGTACCGCCTCCACGCCCGGCAACTGCCCCGCGCGCATCCCGACGGGATAGCCGGTGAATTTCGCCGGCACCGCCAGCGCCTCGTGCTGCGAGTCGAGCATTTGCTCCGCCGTCAGGCGGCGCGGCAGGACGTGCGAGTAATTTACTTCGTCGCCGGCGTTGGTGTCGTTCGGCTCCGCGGCGAGTTGGTAGGCGCGCGAACTCATCACCGTGCGGATGAGCCAGCGCAGATCGAACTTCTGCGCGGCAAAATCTTTCGCGAGTTGATCGAGCAATTCGGGATGGCTCGCGGGATTCGTCGGACGGAAATCATCAATCGGATCCACGAGGCCGCGCCCCATCAAGTGAAACCACACGCGGTTCACTTGCGACTTCGCGAACAATGGATTGGCCGTGACCCACGCTGCGAGTTCGCGCAATGGATCTTCATCCTTCGCCAGCGGTTTGGCCGCACCGAGAAAACGTGGCTGCGCGGGCTGGCCGGTGCGCGCGTTGGTCACCTTGCCTTCGTCGGCGAGATAGACAACCTGCTCGCCGACGAACTCGTGCGAGTCGAGATTGTCGCGGCGCTTGTTCTCTAAGACTTTGTAGCTCACGCGCGAAAACAATCCGGCCCAGTCGTAGTAATCATCCTGGCTCCAGCGGTCGAACGGATGGTTGTGGCACTGCGCGCACTGCAATCGCACGCCGAGGAAAACCTGCGCCGTGGCCTCGGCGCGCGTCACGGGATCGCGCAGCGCACGGTAATAATTCGCCGGCGGATTCAGGTAGGTGCTGCCGCGCGCGGCGATGATCTCGCGCACGAATTGATCGACCGGCTGGTTCACGCGCAGCGCGGCGGCAATCCAGCCGTGGAAGCCCTGCACGCCCTTGCGGTCAATGGTCTTCTCCTCGTTGCGGAACAGGTCGGCCCATTTCAGCGCCCAGAATTCGGCGAACTCGTTGCGCTCCAGCAGGGCCTCAATGAGCCGCGCCCGTTTGTCCTTGTGCGAGTCGGCGAGAAACACGCGTGCCTCGTCCGCCGTCGGCAGCAGACCGAGCAAGTCGAGATGCGCGCGGCGCAGAAAAACGGTGTCGCTGGAAAGCCCGGACGGATTCACGCGCAACGAGCGCAGCTTCGCGAAGACGTGTTTGTCCATGTAGTTGTTCTCGCGCGGCGCGCTCCATTTGAAATTCGGCCGCGCCGGAATGAACGCGAGCCGCACCGGCAACTGCTGTTCGAGGAAGCGCACGAGCACCGTCGCTTCGCCCGGCCCTTCGCTTTGAACGAGACCGTCGTGCGTAACCTTGACGAGATTGTTCGCCGGTTCATACACGGCGAGCGAGGTCACATCGCGCATGGCACCATCGGAGAAGAAGGCCTTCGTGCTGAGTTGCACTTCGCGCTTCGGTTCGCTGAGCACCTGGGTGAGCGGCGTGACTTCGAGGCGCTGAAGCTTCGGTGCTTTGTCCGAATCATCCGGGCAACCCGCCGCGATCCAGTCGCGGAGGATGCGATACTCCTCCGACTCGCGCTTGAAGCGCAACCCGCCCTCGTGCGGCACCTGCGTGGTGGCCTTGAGCAGCAGCAGGCTGTGGTCGGCGTCCATGAGATTCACGCGCCGCCCCGAGGCGTCACGCGTCACCGAGATCAAATCCAAGTCCGGTTCCTGGCTGCGTAGTGAAATCTTGAACCCGCCCTTGCCATACTTGTTCCCGTGACAGGTGCCGGCGCTGCAACCGGCTTTGGAGAGAACAGGGACAACATCATTGCGAAACGAAATCGGGCTGTTCGACGCCCCGCGCGCCGCGCCGATGAAAGCGAGGAAAACGCAGGCAAGAATGATTAGCGACCAGCGCATGAGTGGTTGAATGGACATTTAGGCGGAGTGGGAAATTCACGGCAAGAACGTAAGTGGCGGCGGGCATCCTGCCCGCCAGTGAGGGCCGGCTTCCAGCCGCCCGGGCCGAAGCCACAAACTCTTCCAGCGCCCGCCGTTCTTCTGAAAACTTCTTCCAATTGGTGCCTGTTCCGCCAGGCTGGAAGCTGCGGCTCACTGGCGGGCAGCGGCTGGAGTTGCGACTCCTCCACGAGCGCGGGCGTTCCGCACTCCCCCGCAGACGACTTTCACCATCAGCGGCCAGGGAAGACCTTCCTTCGC
>JANNGC010000689.1:0-2683 GCA_031380445.1 Pedosphaera sp. | reverse complement strand
ATTCGCGGCTTGCTGCGGGCTGGAAAGCCCGCGCGCCGGGAAATGAAACAGTTGCGCTCCTTCAAAAAACAACGACACTGCTCGCACTAAAGTGTCTGCCAATTCCCGGTGGACGCTCCAAAGAAAAGGGGGCCGGCGCTTAAATCTACAAGTCGGTCCCTTTTCCCTGTACCGGCCTCAAGCTGCTCATCGCAGCGGCGTGATGAATTCGTGACGCGGAGATTCTCTTTCGCCACGCTCGCGGCATGAATCAAATCCTCGTCCTCTACGATTCCAAGTCCGGCAATGTCGCGCAGATGGCGCAGCTCGTGGCCGAGGGCGCGCGCACCATCGCGGACACCGAGGTGCGCGTGCGCTCGGTGGATGAAGCGACGGCGGCGGATGTGTTGTGGTGCGATGGTCTCGCGGTGGGCAGCCCGACGAACATGGGGATTCTTTCGTGGAAGATGAAACGCTTCTGGGACGAAGAGATGCGCGAGCATTGGATGGACATCGATGGCAAGATCGCCTGCGCCTTCAGCAGTGCGGGCGGCTGGGGTGGCGGCATGGAACTCGCCTGCCAGTCCATTCTCACGGTGCTGATGAATTTTGGTTTTCTCGTCTTTGGCGTCACGGATTACGCGGCCAAGAAGATGACGCTGCACTACGGCGCGGTCTGCGCGAAGGAGCCGCGCGAGGCGGAGACGCAGGCCGCGTGTCGTCTGCTCGGCCAGCGGCTCGCGGAATGGACGGCGGTGTGCGTGCATGGGCGCAAGGAGGAACATCCGGGGAAGAAGATGGCGCAACGCATGTCGCCCGGGTGAGATAGTGGGGCAGCCGTCTCGGCTGCCACCAGTCCACTGGCCGTCCCGGCTGGTGGTTCTTCAGCCGGGACGGCCAAAGGACTGAGGCAGGCGGGACGCCCGCCCCACTACGCACTCCTTTGCACGCAACGCTTTCTTGCGCCGGGTTCGCGCTTGCTGCAAATCTCGCGGCTCCAAATGAGCGAGAAGAAAAAAAAATCTGACGCGGAAGAGAAGCCGCAGCCCGCGCCCGCGCCCGAAAACGGTCACGCCCATGTCGAGGTGGAGAGCGTGCCGGAGGAAATCATCCATCGCCCGTTCGTGCCGGGGAACATCGAGCAGGCATTGCACCGGCGCGTGGACCGCAACTTCCTCGACTACGCCAGCTACGTCATCCGTGACCGCGCGATTCCGAATCTCGCCGATGGTTTGAAGCCGGTGCAGCGGCGTATTCTCTGGGCGTTGCACGAGACGGACGACGGGCGTTTCATGAAGGTCGCCAACATTGTCGGCGAGTCCATGAAGTATCACCCGCACGGCGACGCTTCCATCGGCGATGCGCTGGTGGTGCTGGCGAACAAGCGTTACGTCATCGAACGGCAGGGGAACTACGGCAACATCTTCACCGGCGATCCGGCGGCCGCGCCGCGCTACATCGAGTGCCGGCTCACGGAACTGGCGCGCAAGGAAATCTTCAACGACGAGCTGACGGAGTTCGTGCCGAGCTACGACGGGCGCAAGCGCGAGCCGGTGTCGTTGCCGTGCAAGCTGCCGTTGCAGCTCATGCTCGGCACGGAAGGCATCGCGGTCGGCATGTCGGCGCGCATTCTGCCGCACAATTTCATTGAGCTGCTTCAGGCGCAGATTGCGATTCTGAAGAAGGAGAGTTTCAAGTGCCTGCCCGATTTCCAGACCGGCGGCCTGATGGACGCGCGCGAATACGCGGACGGCAAAGGCTCGATCAAGGTGCGCGCCAAGATCAAAGAGAAGGACGAGAACACTGTCGTCATCAAAGAAATCCCGCCGACCACGACGACGGAATCGCTCATTGCCTCCATCGAAGACGCGTCGCACAAGGGCAAGATCAAGGTGAAGTCGGTCAACGATTTCACTTCCGAGAACGTGGAGATCGAGGTGAAGGCTCCGGCGGGCGTGAGCGCGCAGCAGTTGATTGACGCGCTCTTTGCGTTCACGGACTGCGAGGTATCCATCACCAGCCGTATCACGGTCATCCGCGACAACCGTCCGGTGGAACTAACCGTGACCGAAGTGCTGCGCGCGAACACCGAGCAGCTCGTGGACTTGATGAAGCGCGAGCTGGAGCTGAAGGAGAAGCAGCTTCTCGAAGAACTCCACGCGCGCACGCTGGAACGTATCTTCATCGAGGAGCGCATCTACAAGAAGATCGAGCTGTGCAAGACGAACGAGACCGTGATGGCGGCGGTGCATGACGGCTTGAAACCCTTCCGCAAGGAACTCGCGCGCGACGTGACGGACGCCGACGTGGAGAGACTGTTGCAAGTTCGCATCCGCCGCATCTCGCTCTTCGACATCAACAAGCACCGCGAGGAGACGGAGCAGATCAAGGCTGACCTCGGCGAGACGCGCAAGCATCTCAAGCAGTTGACCAAGTACGTGATCAGCCATCTCGAAGGGCTGATCGCGAAGTATGCCGAGGAGTATCCGCGCCTGACCAAGAGCAGCCGTTACGACGAAGTGGACGCGAAGGAAGTCGCGTTCAAGTCGTTCAAGGTCGCCTATGACCGCGAGAGCGGCTACGTGGGCTACAAGGTTTCCGGCGAGGAGTTCCGCTTGGAATGCACCAAGTTCGACAAGCTGCTCATGGTCTTCAAGGACGGCCACTACAAGGTTGTGGAGTTGCAGGAGAAGATGTTCGTCGG
>JANNGC010000739.1:0-1722 GCA_031380445.1 Pedosphaera sp. | reverse complement strand
CGAAGACCACGAACTCCCATTTCGCATCCGGCATCCGGTCCTTGGCCTGTTCGGCGATGCGCGCGCCCACGCGCTCGACGAGCGACTTGTATTGCGGGTTGGTGCTGATGGGCACCTCCTTCTTCATCTGGTCAAAGGCCTGAAGCCCCATCTGCGTTTCCTCGCTGGCGGAGGTCATGATGAACTGCTTGCGTCCGGTGACGCTGGTGGCGCAGCCGGTGACGGTGAGAAGGATCAGCGCGGTGCCGCCGCTGAGGAGAATGTTTTGGAGCAACTTTTTCATGTCGCAACCAGAGCAGAAAGCTTTCCGCACGACAAGAGGCGACTGGTTCGCCGAAGGCAGAGTTCGTCTGGTCCGATTCTTGAAACCAAAGGCTGCGAGCACGCGGGCCTGCTGACCATGATGCCGCCGCTCCTTGGTTCCGCCCAAGAGCAGCACTCACATGCAACTCGAAACCCCTCCGTCCGGGAATTGCACCTTGACCCGTTTCCGCTGCGTGGCTAGTTTCCACCCAGAAGTGAATTGCTGGCTCGTCCAGCCTGTGCCAAGTCGGAGAAATTTTTCTGCCGACTTTTTTGTTCCCCGAAAGGGGCGGGCATCGGGGCGAAACGGGCCGCCAGACTATTATGAATGCTGCCGAATTTTTAGCGGTTCTGGAGTACTGGGAAAAAGAAAAGGGCATCAGCCGTGAGGTTCTCACGTCTGCTGTCCAGGAATCACTCATGCAGGCCGCGAAGAAGGCGGTCGGCCCGGCGCGTGAACTGCGCTGTAGCATTGACCAGAAGAACGGGGACATCCGCGCCTACGCGAAACTCATCGTCTCGGACAAGGTTGCTTCTAAGCACGACCAGATTTCCGTCTTCGACGCGCGCCGCGTGAAAGCGGACGCACAGATTGGTGACGAACTGGAAATCGAAGTCACGCCCAACGGCTTCGGG
The DNA here is from genome assembly GCA_031380445.1 of Pedosphaera sp. Classification (GTDB taxonomy): domain Bacteria; phylum Verrucomicrobiota; class Verrucomicrobiia; order Limisphaerales; family SIBH01; genus JANNGC01. The sequence continues at coordinate 783 of JANNGC010000739.1, read as the reverse complement.
CGCATTGCCGCCCAGTACGCCAAGCAGGCGCTCATGCAGGCCGTGCGTCGCGCGGAGAAGGCGCTCATTTTTACGGAGTTCAAGGATCGCGTCGGCGACATCATCAGTGGCGTGGTGCGGCGCTTCGAGCGTTCGGACGTGACGGTGGACCTCGGCAAATACGAGGCGCTGCTGCCGAACCGCGAGCGCGTGCCGACCGAGGAGTATCAGATTGGCGAGCGCGTGCGTTGCTACGTGAAGGCCGTGGAGAATGGCAATCACGGGCCGGAAATTATCCTCTCGCGCGCCGACCCGAATTTCGTTCTGAAACTGTTCCAGGTGGAAGTTTCCGAAATCAGCGACGGCACCATTGAGGTGAAGGGCATCGCTCGCGAGCCGGGTTTCCGCACCAAGATCGCCGTGTGGACGCGTGATGACAAAGTGGACCCGGTCGGCGCATGCGTCGGTCTCCGCGGGCAGCGTGTGAAGAACATTGTCCGCGAGCTGAACAACGAGAAGGTGGACATCATCAAGTGGTCGCCGAACATCCGTGAGTTTGTGAGCAACGCGTTGAACCCGGCGAAGTTGAAAAACTTCGAGATGGACGAAGCGCGCAAGCGCGTCCGCATCACCGTGGCTCCGGATCAGTTGTCGCTCGCCATCGGCAAGCGCGGCCAAAACGCGCGGCTCACGTCGAAGCTGACGGGCTGGCAGGTGGACATCGAGCCGGAAGAAGTCACGATTGTCGGCTTCGATCAGCAGGTGGCGCTGGCGGTTCAGGCCATCGCGGCCATCCCTGGAGTG
>JANNGC010000738.1:0-2878 GCA_031380445.1 Pedosphaera sp. | reverse complement strand
ATCCCAATACCCTTTCACGCGCATCTGGCTGTCGTTGATCACCAGGTCAATTTTTTCGCGCTGCGGGGGCGAGAGGTCGAGTTGTTGCTCGATGATCCGGATGTATTGAAAACGGGTTTCATGGATCGGGCCGCGATTCGGTGACAGTTGCTTCGCGTGGGCCCCGGCGGGCTTTTGACGGGACTTGACGGAATGATTGACGAGCAGCCCGCCCGTGATCACGCCCGCGGCAAAAATGACCAGCGTGGCAAGGATGACCTTCCACTCTTTCACTGGGCGTCGGCGGAATTATCCACGGCGGCGAGCACCGTGTTCTCAAGGCTGAGCTCCGTGCTGACGGCGTCGTTGGTGTAGAAACTCCAGACGCCGAGCACGAACGTCACCGCGACGCACGGGGCGGCGGCGCGCCACATCCACTTGCCCCAGAAAGCCCAGCCATCCATCACTGGTAGATCCTGCAGACTTCGGATGTGCGCCATGATGCGCTTTTCAAAGGCATGGGGCACGCGGTCGCTGGGCTGATCGGCGCGGGCAACCGCGAGTACTTTCTGTTCCAGTTTGGTGACAGTCATAAAACCTAAATCGTCAGACGGGAGCATTCTCCCAAGGGTTACAGGTACTTTTCACGGATCATCTTTTCCAGATGCTTCTTCATTTCGGCCCGCGCGCGGAACGCCCGCACCTTGACCAGCGGCACCGACCACCCGGTCAGCGCCGAAATCTCCTTCACTGAGCGGTCTTCTATCTCCAGAAGTTGAATGATGAGCCGGGCGGGCGGCGGCAGCATCTTCATCAGCTTGTCCACGAGTTGCTTCGCGGCCTCGGCCTTGTCGCTGACCTGCTCGGGCGCGGCCATCATGCGCTCGGTCCAGTCGTCCTCCTCTTTGGTCAGCTCGGTGAAGGTGTTCTCGCGGTTGCGCTGGTGCGAGCGCAGGAAGTCGTAGCATGTCCGCACTGCCATCCGCATCAGCCAGTGCTCAAACGGCGCTTCGCCGCGAAAACTGGGCAGCTTGTGATACGCCTTGGACCAGATTTCCTGCACGATGTCTTCAATCTCGTCCTCGCGCCGCGCGTAACGGCGGGCGGTGGCGAAGAGGCGCGGGGAATACTTGGCCACGAGCGGCTCGAAGCTCGCCATGTCGCCCTGCAACACCGCGCGAATCAGTTCCGCATCGCTGCGTTCCATGTCGGGAGACTCTGGCATTCAGCTTTGGCGGGGACAAAGCAAAAGCCGGGGCGCGCTTTGCGGTGAAGCTAGTGGGGCAGCCGTCCCGGCTGCCGCAAGTTCTTTGGCCGTCTCGGCTGAAGAACCACCAGCCGGGACGGCCAGTGGACAAATGGCAGCCGGGACGGCGGCCCCACTACCCAGAGCATCAGTCACAAAACTATTTCTCCGGCGGCGCGGGCGCGGCGGGGGTGTTCGTGCCGCCGCGCAGGAGCGGTGAACCCTTGCTTTCCATCGTCTCGAAGCGTTTCAAGATTTGTTCACTGCGCGTCAGGTCGTGTTCTTCCTGGGCGGTGATGGTTTTCTTTTCCTTCTTCTCGCGCAGTTCGGCGACGCGTTTTTCCAGGCGGGCCTTGATCTCCTCGCGTTTGGCCTCGCGCTCGGCGGGGGGAAGTTTCTTCCATTCTTCGCCGAGACGTTTTTCGCCGCCCTCGCGCGCGGGTTTCTCGGATTTCTTCCCCGGTTCGTCCGCCGCCGGCAGGGCCAGCGTGAACACGGCGCACAGCACGGTCATCGCCAGCGCCCGACTGTTTTTTTTGATCGCAAACACGCCCGCTCAGACGGGCCGCGCGCGGGAAAAGTTTCCGCATGAATGCGACGGTGGAACGCCGGGCGTCGCTCGGCAGGAGGAAAATGCCGTCCCTTCAAGCCGGGCCATGCTCGGCGCTCCACTGGCTTCAATACAAAATCCGCCCCGGCATCTCGTGCCACGCGCGCATCATGGTGCTGGCTTCCGTGCGCAACAGTTGCTGCATCGGCACGCGCCGCTTCTTCAAGTCGCGCCCGAACTCGCGATAGAGAAATGCGTCGTCGAATCCGATGCCCGCCGCGTCCCGCCGCGTGGCCGCGAAGACAATTTTGTCCACATGCGCCCAGTACGCGGCGGCCAGGCACATCGGGCACGGCTCGCAGCTCGTGTAGAGCACGCAGCCGTGCAGATGAAATTTCTTCTCCGCCTTGCACGCCGCGCGAATGGCCACCACTTCCGCGTGCGCCGTGGGATCATTCGTGGACGAAACTTTGTTCCAACCGCGCCCGACAATTTTCCCGTCGCGCGCAATGACCGCGCCAAACGGCCCGCCCGCGCCGCCGCCCGCGTGCTGGCGCGCCAGTTCAATCGCTTCGCGCAGCAGCGCGTCCGTTCGATCTGTCGGTGAAGTTTTCATCATTTGTCCTGAACGTCAGCCTAGGGACGGGTGCCCGGCTGTCAAACCCGCTGCACGATTGCTAAGGTGGAATTCTTTTCATGCGCGGTGCCGGCGCGCCTTTTGAGCAGTTGTGTTTCCGTCAGGCATTGGTGGATTTGCGCGCGGAATCTGCCGTTGCCAGCGGCGCGGCGAGTTGGGCAATGTTCGCCCGCACAATTTCTGAAACACTAACTCGATTCATTTATGCCGAACCCCTGGACTGGAAAAGGTAACCCCTACACGCGCAAAGAAGTTCGCGACCGCTTGATGAGCACCATCAAGAAGGGCGACGCCATCATCGCGGGCGGCGCGGGCACCGGCATCAGCGCCAAGTTCATCGAGAAGGGCGGCGCGGACCTCATCATCATCTACAACTCGGGCCGCTTCCGCATGATGGGCCACGGCTCGACCGCCGGCATGATGGCCTACGGCGACGCCAACGCCATCGCGATGGAGATCGGCGAAT
>JANNGC010000698.1:0-2901 GCA_031380445.1 Pedosphaera sp. | reverse complement strand
GCGCGCGCCGCTCGCGCAAGCCCCAATAGAGGGGGAAGAACAGCGCGAGAAAGATCAGGAAGGTGAGCGTGGTGAACGTCATGCGCCGGGCGCGAGGCTCAGGGAAAGCGCGGCGCGCAGGCAAGGAGGTTTCGGAGTGCGGGCCACCAAAAGTTCAAGTGACCGGAGAGGCAAATCCAAAGTTGCCTTTCTCCATGATTTCTCCATAAATGAATGAGTATGAAAACCTCCCTTCGCACTCAGCCTCCCTTCGCACTTGCCTCCATAAGCAGCAGCGCTTTTGCGTTGATGGTATTGCTGCGCGCCGCAGCGGCCGCGCCCGGTGACGAACGCTGGGGGCGCGAGTTTTATTCGCCGGACTTCAACGCCATCAACTTCGCTAGCCCGGCGGTCATCAACGCCATCGCCTTCACGACCAACGGTCAACTGGTGTGCGGCGGGACTTTTTTCGGCGCGGCGGGCGTGCTGGGAACGCAGAACCTCGCTCAATGGGACGGCACCAACTGGCTGAGCCTCGGCGGCGGGCTGCCGGGCGGAACGGTGCGTACCGTGCTCGCCGTCGGCGCAGACCTTTACCTCGGCGGAAGCTTCGATTCGATCCAAGGACAGAACATCACGAACCTCGCGCGCTGGGACGGCACGAACTGGCACGCCGTGGGCGGCGGCGTGACCGGCGGCTCGGTGCGCGCGCTGGCCTGGCATGCCGGCGCGTTGTGCGTGGGCGGACTCTTCACCAACGCGGGCGGAAACTTCGCCGGCTACATTGCGACTTGGAACGGCACAAGCTGGAACACGCTGAGCGGCGGCGTGCAGGCCGCCAGCCCGTCCGGCAACGCCGTGCCGGTGCTGTCGCTGTTCAGTGACCAAGGTTCGCTCTATGTCGGCGGCGTTTTCTTCAGCGCCGGCGGCGTCACTGCGAACAATGTCGCCCGCTGGAACGGAGCCGCATGGGAATCTCTCGGCACCGGAGCGAACAATGGCGTCAGCGGTGCGGTGGGAGCCTTCGCCCGAACGACGAACGGCCTGCTTTACGTCGGCGGAAACTTTGTTCAGGCCGGCACGAACACGGTGAACCACATCACTGCCTGGAACGGCACCACCTGGTCATCCCTGGCCGGAGGGGTCAGTGAAATTTTTTTCCCGCCCACGGTGAGCGGCCTGTTGGCTTCCGGCGCCGATGTGCTGGCGTGCGGAAGGTTTTATTTGGCCGGAACCAACTTCGTTCGCGGCTTGGCGCGGTGGAATGGCGCGCAGTGGTTTCCCGTGGTCCTGCCGGGAAGCCATCCCATCCACCGGATCGCCGCGCATGGATCACGCATCGTCGTCGCGGGCGAGTTGCAAAATCTTATGGTGCCGTCCGGGCGAACGGGACTGATTCAATACGATGGTATGGAGTGGTCCATCCTCGGAGGCGGGCTGGTTGGTTCCTTGCAGACGATTGATTCTGCGGGAGGCCGCTGGCAGGCGAGCGGTCACTTCGGCATCTCCGACGGTTCGGGCCAAAGGCCGATGGTCGCGCAGTGGAGCGGGAAAGGGTGGACGAATCTCGGAAATGGATTGCCCGTGCAACAATTCAGCAGCCAGTTCATCCGGGAATTTTTAACGCGCGACGGACTGAGCTACGCGGCGGGCGATTACGGGGGCGGCGTGACCGTTCTGAGCAACAACAACTGGACGGATCTCGGCGGGTCATTGCCGGGCACCGGACAGGCTCTGGTTTTCCATCGCGGCGAACTGTTCGCGGGCCATTCCGCCGGCATCGCGCGCTGGACCGGCGGCGGATGGACGAACGTGGGCGAGGGTTTGAACGGCGGCGTCAACGCGCTGCTCGTGCTGGGGGACGAATTGTACGCCGGCGGAACCTTCACCAGTTCGGGAGCGACGCAGGCCAGCAACGTCGCGCGCTGGGACGGCACGAACTGGTCGGCGCTCGGCTTGGGTGTGAACGGCCCGGTCCGTGCGTTGGGCGCATGGCGAGACGAGCTTTTCGTCGCGGGGCAGTTCACCGAGGCGGGCGGTGCGAGCGCATCCTCCGTCGCGCGCTGGAGCAATGGCAATTGGTCGCCGCTGGGCGCAGGACTCACGGGCGGCGCGTCGTCGGTCGCCGGACTGGTCGTGCTGTCTGACGGGAAAATTTTCGCCGCTGGAAATTTCACGCAGTCTGGATTGACCGCCGTGAATCGCGTCGCGGCCTGGGACGGCACGAACTGGGGCCCCCTCGGCAGCGGACTGGACGCGCCTGCGACGAGCCTCGCCACGGACGGCACGGATTTATTTGTTGCGGGCGCTTTCTGGACGGCGGGCAGCGTGCCGAGCCGGGGCGTGGCGCGTTGGCGGCTGCCGCAGAACCTGCGCCTTGATTCGGTCACGCTGACGAACGCTTCGCAGATGGCGCTGACCGTGCGCGGCGAGCCGGGCACCTCGTTCGCGATTGAATCATCCGGGAATCTTTCGCAGTGGTCGGCCCTCTCGACGAACAGCCTGGACGCGAACCCTGCTCATCTGCTCGCGCCTACGAACGGGCCGCAACAGTTCTACCGCCTGCGGCGTGTTCCGTGACAGGCGGGCCGGAATGTCCGCGCGCCGGGGATTCCGCCCGCTCAGGCGGTGTCACCGAATCTTCACTGAATACCCCTTGGCCTTGCCCGTCAGGTGACGCCAGCTTGTCTCATGGGTTCTAATCCAAACAAAACACGTCCGCGCACGGTCGCGCCCGTGCGGCGCGGGAAAATCCCGTGGTCGTATCCGTGCTGCGTGCTCGCGGGCATGATGCTGATGCTGGTGATCAACATCGTCATTCGCCAGTACCGTCCGGCGCCGGGGTCCGCGTCCGTGAAGATCGCCGCCGATCCATCGTGGGGCGTGATGAAGGAGCAGACCCTGATGCTGGAGCGTCCCGCA
>JANNGC010000673.1:0-2152 GCA_031380445.1 Pedosphaera sp. | reverse complement strand
GGCTTCCGCGTCGGCGAGCGACTTGTCGGCTTCCGTCAGTTTCTTCTTCGCCTCGGTGAACACCTTGGACGTTTTCTCGGCGGCGTCTTTCTTCGCCTTCAGCGAATCATTTTTTTTCACCGCGACCTGTTGCCCATCGTTCGTCGCCAGCGCAATTTTCTCGGCGGCTTCATCCGACTTTTTGCGAGCTTCGCTCTCGGCAAGCTTTGCCTGGAGCAGCTTCAGCCTTGCATCCGCCACCGCTGCTTCGCGTTGGTGCAAAACGGCATTCGTCGCGGCGATCTTCCAATCCTCGCTGTTCTTCTTTCCGGCGTCCTCCAATTGCTCGGCTTTGATGACGGCAGCCAGCGCGTCGCGTTGCGCTTGAGTGAGTCCGGTTGAGAGTTCCTGTTCTTCAATTTTGGCAGCCGCGCTGCTGGTCTTCGCAGCCGCCAGTTTCGCCAGAGCATTGGCTACAAGCTTGTCTGCCGCCGCCAGCGCGTCGCGATAAACGAATTCCTCTTTGTCGGGATGACCGGCAATCCACGGCAGCGACACGGGCAGGATTCCGAGCGAACCGCCGAACGCTTTGGGAACATCCGGATGCATCAGCCGGTTCGTGTCTGGCTTTCGCTCGTCGCCGCGATTGAGGAAATACGTCGGTGGATTCGTGTCGGTATCGAACGCCCGCACCAAACCAGCGTTCATCAGGTTCGTGTCGCCGGGAACGTGGTCGGTGCGGACCCAGTGCGGCTCGAACACGGCGCGCATCTGGTAAGACTCCGCCTGCGAAATCGGATCGTACATGTGGTCGTGACACTTCGCGCAGCCCATCGTCACGCCGAGGAACGCCTGCGAGGTGTGCTTCACCGTATCTTCAAGCCATTGCTCGCGACTGAGCATTTTGTAATTGCGCACCAGGAAGCCGGTCGCGCGCAGCTTGTTCGTGTCGCGCGGCGCGATTTCATCCGCGGCAAGCATCTCGACCATCATCTGTGAGTACGGCTTGTCCTCGTTGAGCGATTCGACGATCCAATCGCGCCAGCGCCAGATGTGCGGCTTGCTGTCGCGAATTTGATTGCCGCCGCTCCACCCCGCCCAGTCGCTGTAGCGCCACACATCCATCCAGTGCCGCGCCCAGCGTTCGCCGTGGCGAGGATCAGCGAGCAGGCGATCGACAACTCTCTCATAAGCATCGGTCGTCTTGTCGCTTTCAAACGCAGCAAGTTCCTCCGGCGTGGGTGAGAGCCCAATGAGGTCGAGGTAAACGCGGCGCAGCAAAATCTCTTTGCTCGCTTCGGGCCTCGGCTTTAGTCCGCGTGACTGGTGTTCCGCCGCGACGAATGCATCAATCGGGTTCCGCACCCATTTTGCATTCTTTACTTTCGGCACTTCCGGCCTGCTGACCACCTCGAACGGCTGCCACCGATACGACGCCAGAAACTTGTCGAACTCGGCGCGGCGCTTCTTCACGTCGGCGAGTTCCTTCTTCGAGGGCGTGTCCTTTGAGTCGCCAGGATTATGGGCGAGCAACAGTTCCATTTCGTTGTCCACCCCGTCGCCATCGCTGTCCTCACGCTCGACGAGTTTCAGTCGCGTTGAAATGTCTTTCTTCTTCCCGTCCGCGACGAGTTGCTTGCCTACGGCGCGGAGCCGCGCGCCGAAAGTATTATGCGGAAACTCGTCGAGGCTTTCGGGGTTCTTGTTCTCGCTGGGCAGATGGCAGGTGGTGCAGCGCGCGAGGTTCTTGACGAGGAACTTGTCGTAGTGTTTTTCCAGCGCCGCCTTGTTCGCAGGCGTGGCTGGCAACATGACCGACGACAATGTCAGCAACGCCCCGATTAGGGCGAAGACACAGTGGCGGCTTGGAATGCGCGTGGTCACGGCGCGGAACGTAGCACCGGGGCGCGTGGTTTGGAAACAACGATGAAGTGATTTGATGCAGCGCGGATGGCCAGATGCACCGTGGGGCGCCGAGCGATGCTCGGCGCGTCTTCACGCGGACGGCGCGTTCAACATCATCCAGACGCGCAGCGCCTCTGTCGCGCTCCAAGCCTGGGCGTCGCAGCCGCGCGGGGTGTGCGGGGCGTCGCCGTCGAGGACTTCGGGGATGTGCCCGGCGCAGGCGACGTGCATCAGGCCGACCATGCTGCGCAGATAGGCGCGCGCGGCG
>JANNGC010000655.1:0-9539 GCA_031380445.1 Pedosphaera sp. | reverse complement strand
GTTCGCCGCGCGAGATTCAGAATTATCTCGGGCGCATCTCCGGGCCGCTGCTCGACCGCATCGATCTGCACGTCGAGGTGCCGCAGGTGAAGTTCCGCGAGATGACCGGCGAGCGCATGGGCGAAAGCTCGGCGCAGATTCGCGAGCGCGTGATCGTGGCGCGCGAGCGGCAGTTGAAACGCCTGGCCGGCACGCGCATCACCTGCAACGCGCGTTTGGGCACGCGCGAGTTGAAGAAATTCTGCGCGCTGGATGACGCGGCGAACGAGTTACTGAAGTTCGCGATGAGCGACCTGAACCTCAGCGCCCGCGCCTACGACCGCATCCTGAAGGTGGCGCGCACCATGGCCGACCTCTCCGGCCACGAAAACATCCAGAGCGACCATGTGTCGGAAGCCATCCAGTACCGCTCGCTCGACCGGCAGTTGTGGACTTGAAGCAAGTTCATCCTGCATCCGGCTGGAATCGGCGGTTGAATAGTTTTCTGGTGCGGGCTACCACTTGCCCATGAGCACGGTTGCAGACATTGAACGGGCCATCGAACACCTCGACGTGAAGCAGCAAGTGGAGCTTATCCGCGAACTGCCCAAGCATCTGAAAATTTCCTTCGAGGACGTGGCGTGGCTGCAACTCGCCGAGGCTTCCTTCAACTTCTGGAACAACGCCGAAGATGCCATCTACGACCAGCTATAGGCGGGGCGATGTCGTCCTCATCCCGTTTCCCTTCACGGATCTGACCTCATCGAAACGGCGGCCCGCGCTGGTCGTTTCCGGCGAAGTGTTCAATTCCACCCACGAAGATGTGGTCGTGATCGGCATCACCTCACAGATTCCAGCCCGCCTGGCCGAGGATGAATTTTTACTTCCCACCCCAGCGTTGCTGTCGAGCGGACTGCCGAAGGCTTCGTTGATCAAACTCAGCAAAGTCGTGACCCTGCACCAGCAGTTGATCGTGAAACGTCTCGGGACGATTCCCGGCTCGGTGCTGGAAGAAGTGCGAGAGAAATTCCGTTCCCAATTTTGATATGGACTCCCGGGAAGCCTTCGTTGTCTTGAACATGGTCGAGCATGTCGGGCCGGTGCGCGTGCGGCAGTTGCTCCAGCATTTCGGTGACGCACCCTCCATTCTCCGCGCGTCGAAGCAGCAACTGATGTTCGTGCGCGGCATTGGCGAGGACACGGCCGAGGCGATTGCGAACTGGGAGAAGAACGTGGACCTCGCGGCGGAGTTGAAACGCTGCGAGGAATTCGGCTGCCATGTCGTGACGCAGGACGACGCGGAGTATCCCGAGATGCTGCGGCAAATTTACGACCCGCCCATCGCGCTCTACGTGAAGGGCACGCTCACGGCGGCGGACAAAAACGGCGTGGCTATCGTCGGCTCGCGGCAGACGACGCATTACGGGATCGAGGTGGCGCGGAAGTTCGGCTACCAGCTCGCCTACGTGGGCGTGACGGTGGTGAGCGGCGGCGCGCGGGGCATTGACACGGCGGCGCATCAAGGCGCGTTGAGCGCGCAGGGGCGGACGATTTGCGTGCTCGGCTCGGGCATCAACATCGTGTTTCCGCCGGAGAACGCGGAGCTGTTCGCGCGCATCGCGGAGAGCGGCGCGGTGGTGTCGCAGTATCCGTTCAATCGTCAGGCGGACCGGCAGTCCTTCGCCATTCGCAATCGCATCGTGGCGGGCATGACGCTCGGTACGGTCGTCGTCGAGGCGAACCTGACCAGCGGCGCGCTCATCACCGCGAATTTTGCGGTCGAGTATGGCCGGCAGGTCTTCGCGGTGCCGGGGCGGATTGATTCGCCGCGCAGCAAGGGTTGTCACGACTTGATCAAGAAGGGTGCGAAGCTCTGCGAGGGCGCGGAGGATATTCTGAGCGAGTTCGAGTATCTGTTCCCCGCGAGCAACCGTCCGCCGACCGTGAACGAAACCGGTGTGCTCCCCGCGCTCACGCTCTCGGAGAACGAACAAAAAGTTTATGATGCGCTCGACAAGGAACCGACGCCGATGGACGACGTGATTCGCCAGTGCGGCCTGCAGAGTTCGGCGGTGTCCGTGGCGTTGCTCAGTCTGGAAATGAAACGCGCGGTGCGGCAGGTGCCGGGGAAATTATTTTTGCGGAACAGTTGAGGGGGCGGCTCAGGTGGCGCCCGGTTGGGCTGGGCGCAACGCCAGGTCTCCACGAAACCGAACCGGGCGCGGTGCCGTGGCTGGCGCGCGGCAGACGCCTCCGTTTAAGGCGACGCTCAGACCAATGGTGCCGGTGAAAACGCACAGTTCGTAGGAGTAGCCGCCGAAGGCGAAAAAGAAGAACAAAATGCGCCCGGCAAAGTAAGCGAAAAGAAAGCGGTTGATCACGCGCAGTTCCCCAGGACCATGACGGCAGTTCAAGTACAAAACCCGCAGCGAGGCCCCTACGAAAACCAGAAAAGCTAGGACCCCGAAGGAGCCAAACGGGATATACAAAGACAGCGGCCCGGAGTGATAATCACCCGAGAGCATGGCACCTTGATAACCGGGCACCCGCCCGCGCAGCACCGCCTGCTGGGTGAGGTAAATGTCGGTGGGGTTTTGAGAAAACCCTTTTCCGAACCAGATGTAATTCGGCAGTTCGGGCAGCAGGGCGCGCCACATTTCCCAGCGCCATTCCAAGGAACTGCGCGCGTCCATTTTAACCTGCGCGTCCACCTCGACCGGTAAAAAACTGAGCGCGCGTTGCACGGAAAACGGCAGCCGGGTGGTGAAGGGCATCAGCAGAAAAAGCCCCAGCACCCCAGCCAGCAGCAGCGTGGGAAAAATGGGCGAACGCAACAAACCCTCGACGATGAACAAAATGCCCACGATCGCGCCCAGCGCGACGATGTGGGAGCGGTAGCCGCTCATGGTCCCCGCCGCCAGCAGCACGAGTACCGCCAGCAGCCGCCACCATTTTTGCAACACGCCCCGGCAGCCATACATCATGAAGAGAAAGCAGCCGGCCGCGTTCGCCGCCACGCCCAACCCGGCCACCCGCCCGATGCTTCCGGCCGTTTCGGTCATGGCCTGGACGGCCGCATAGCCGGAGGGAAAAATGAGAAACAGGAAGTAGAAGGCCGGCCCGGCCATGTAAATGAGCGTGCTGCCGGCGGCGGTGATGGCTCCCGCCAGGAAAAAAAATCCGGCATATATTTTGGCGTGCTCGCGCGGGATGGTCTGGCTGGCAAAAGCAAAATAGCCGATCACGGCCGCCAGAATGTAGAAGTAGCCCTTGCCGCCCACGGTGCTGGAACCAAACGCGCTCAGGCCCAGCCCGCCGCGAAACTTCGCGGTCAGCAGCGTGATGGCCGCGATGGCGAGGAGCGGCAGAGTGATGGAAGGCACGGATATAAACAGCGGGCGCTTTTGCACAATCCGGTTCAGCACCGCCATGCCAAACGTCAGCACCGACATGGCCATCCACAACCCAGGCCGGCCGGGCAGAAAAAAGAGCGTGATGGCCGTGTTCCAGCCCATCACCAGCACCGGGTAATGCCATTTGAGCAGCAGCGGGAGCAGCAGCACAAACCCCACGAAAGCAAAGACCGTGAACGAGGTGCGGTCCCAGTCCGCCAGGTCCACCGCCATCCAGCCCAGCACCACCGCCAGCGGCAGGATGATGGCATAGACGACCAAGGTTTTGAGCAAGCTGCTGTTCACAGGGGAGGGACGGTAGCGCAGCGGAACCAGCCCGACAAAAAGATTCTTCAAGCCTTGGCAGCCCGCGCATTTCTGCCCTCGGCACGATTTTATGGCCGCAGTTTTTGAACGGGAACCGGTGACGCGCGGTCTCTGGATTGCACGTTTGACCGCGCGGGGCGCGCGATTATAATGCGCCGCTTTCATTCATGAACTTTCGCCGACAATCCGACGGTTACACCCGCGCCCTCGCGACGCTGGCCGGACTGGGCGTGGCCTGCGCGGCGCTGGCGGGCGACGCAATCCGCTTTTCCAAGCCGGCCGTCGCTCTCGCCGCGCCGCCCAAGGTCGAAACGGATCTGCCCGAAGTCCGCGAGCGCGGGCTGGATTTCTCGAACCCCAATTTTGACGCGCCCGTCACCGCTCCGCCCCGCACGCCGCCGCCGATGCTGCGCAGGGAGCCGCGCGACCCGGAACGCGAGGGCACGCATCCCCTGCTCCGCACGCCGGCCATGTTCACCGACCCAGACGAGGAGAAGGCGCGCAAGGAGGCGCTGCGCGAGGCCGAGGACCATCCGTTCCAGACCACGAAGGAAAAGTCCCGCCCCGGCTCGTCATCCATGAAAGAGCTGGCCTCGCCGTTTCGCCCGGAGACGTCGCGCAGCCTGGCCCCGGTCACAGACCTCGACTGGCGTCCGGGCGATGCGGCGGGCGGCAGAAAAGATTCACGGCGCGGCGGCCAGTCTTTTGCCCAGCGGGAGGATGAGAACTTCAGCCCCTCGGGAATGCGCGCGAGCACGCCCTTTGATTTCAATGGAAACCGCGCGCCGGAAAAACTCACGCCCGCGCAGGTGCAGCGGCGCACCGAGTTCGAGCAGTTGCTGAACCCGAACGCGGGGGCGGCGGGCCGCGCGCCCAATTCGCTCCAGCCCGTGATCAACGCCGCCGAGGCCAAGTCCTCCGGTCTGGCCATGCCGACCGTGGGCGGGAGCGGCTACGATCCGCGCAACGCTGATCCAACGGCAGCCTTCAACCGCCAGCAGGACCGCCTGCGCGGGCCGGTCATTGAGGACGTGAACAAGCGTTACAACGCGGCCCCGGCGAACAGTCCCGGCTCGCCCGGCTATGGCCATCCGTCCCAAGGCCCGCGCCAGCCGCTGACCCGCGAATTTCCGTCGCGGAAGTTTTAATGCGGTGGGTTTTCTTGTGCGGCGACAAAATCCATAGTGGGCAGGCGTCCCGCCGGCCTCAGTCCGATAGCCGTCCCGGCTGTCGAGCAGAACCACCAGCCGGGACGGCTGCCCCACTAATCTGTCAAAAAATGCGCCGGCCGTTTCCGACCGGCGTCTGGCTCTCTCCACTTAAATTTCCTGCGCGAACTACGGCAGCACCTGGCCGCGAATTTCGCCGCCAGTGTTCGTCGTGCTGTGGATGTTCACATACACCAGTCCATCCGCGAAGTGCGCGACGTGCGCATCGCTCAACGTCTGCGAGTGGAGGATGAAGCCCCACGGGTTGCCCGCCGTGAAGGGCAGCCCGATGAGCACGCCCGCGTTGACCGTGGTGTCCGCCGGGCCGTGGTAGTGGGCGTTGTTGATGTTGCCGGTCAGATCGCGGTAGTGCAGGCCGATGGAAACCTGTTTGCCGACCAGACCGACGTAGCCGTAGGCGGTCGCGGGCGAAGCGTTGGTGGGAATTTCTTTCGCGCCGTTCATGGTGACCGGGAAAACCATCGGCGCAAGCTGGCCGCGAATTTCGCCGGCGGGATTCACCGCCGTGTGCAGGTTCATGTAAAGGTCGCCGTTCAACAGCGCGCTGATCATGGCGGGGGTCAGCGTGACCGAGCCGCTGAACACGCCCTGCGTGCTGTAGGTTCCGCGATGGTAGGGCAGCAGATCAATGAGCACGCCCGCCGTGTTCGTCGAGACGGCCGGCCCGTGAATGTGCGCCGCCGTGATCGCGCTGGTCAGGCTGCGATAGGCGAGGGTGAAGGAGAGCGTGTTGCCCACGAGTGAACTTTCCACGAAGCCCGAGCCGGGCGAAACCACCGGGGTCGGTTTCTCCGCCGCGCCAGTGAGGTCCGCCGAGAACGGCAGTTCGCCGATGTAGGGCGCGACCTGGCCGCGGATTTCGCCGCCGGGGAAATTCGCGTTGTGGATGTTCACGTAAACTCTGCCGTCCGCGAACGCGAGGTATTGCGCGGGCGTGAGCGTGACCCGGCCCGCCAGGGTGCCGGCCCGGCCCAGCGTGCCGAAGCCGCTGCTCAAATTAGTGATCACGCCCGCCGTGCCTGCGCCGTCTGCCGCGCCGTGGAAGTGCGCCGCCGTGGCCGGGGCGGTCAGCCCTTGGTAGCTGATGTTGAAAGCCAGCTCGTTGCCGATGATGGTCAGCGCGCCGACGCCGAACGCGGTCGAGGCGTTGCCGGTCGGACGTTCCGCCGCGCCGCTCAGGATGACCTTCTGCGCCACGGGCATGATCTGGCCGCGAATTTCGCCGCCGCCATTCGCCACGGTGTGGATGTTGAAATACGCCAGGCCCGCGAGCACGGCGGTCTTCTGCGCCAGCGTCAAGGTCACGCTCGCCGCGTAGCGTCCGGTGGTGCCGAGTCCGCCGATGGCGGTGAGGTTAAAGGCCGGCCCCCCCGATCCGCCCGTCGAAGCTGGAAGGTGAACATGCGCCACCGTCGGTGCGCCGCTCAGTCCGGTGTAAGCCACGTCGTAGGTCAGCACGTCGCCGTTCAAGTCCACGGTGCCGAGGCCAAAGCCCGTCGAGCCGTTGCCGGCGGCGGTGCCGCTCAGACTCGCGGTGAAGCGCGTGATGTTCGCATTCGCCAGATCGCGCACGCGGTAGAAACCTTGCGGGCCGTCCTTGCCCACCGTCACCGGGCCGGAGGCCACGGTCATGATGGAGCAGAACGGATCGTTGACCACGTTCGCCTTCTGCACGTTGAACGGACCGACCCCGCCGCCGAAGACGAGCGCAACGTTCGTGCCGGGGAAATTGCTGACGCTGTTGATGAGCGCAGGAATCGGGATCGCGAGATCCACGAGCGACGCGGGCAGCGGGCGGATGAAGTTCGCGAAGCCGTTCACCAGATCGACTTCGTAAAGTCCGTTCGTGCCGCTGATGCCGAAGAGGGCGAGCGCACGATTTGTGGTGGTGAGAATGTCCAGGCCGCCGACCGCACCCACGTCATGCACGAGCGGCTTGGGCGTGGCGAGCGTGCCGTTGTTCGGCGGGTTCTGGATGAACAGCGTGTCGGTGACGGAATCCACGACGTAAAGCGTGGTGCCGCCCACGCCGCCCGCGCCGGGAAGTCCGCCGCGATTGTTCACGTAGCCTGCCGCCGTCAGGTCCGCGCTGCCGGGATTGATCGGGAGGTCCACGATCACCGTCGCGGTCGAACCGCTGAAGGTGAGGCGATAATTTTGATCCGCGCCAGTCACGATGCGTAGCGCGTTCACGCCGCTGACGGCCACGGGATTGAAGTCCATGCCCACGCTGTTCGTGAGCGTGAGCGGAGCGCCGGCCAGGGTCAGCGCGGTGGCCGCGCCGGAGAGAGGGTTCACGGTGTAAAGCCGGCCCACGTTCGCGGCGTCGCGGGTCAGCGCGTGGAGCAGGCCGTTGAAGGGACGGAAATCAATGCCCACGATCGTTTCGCCGCCGCCGAGTCCGGTGACGGGCAGCACCGCGCCGACGTTTGTCGAGTCCGTGGTGAAGGGCACCAAGGTGTTGTTGGTGCTCAATCCATAGACCAGCGTGGGCGGGAGCAGGACGGGCAGCGTGATGGCGAGATCGATGATGTTGTTCGGCAAGGTACGGACGAGCGTGGCCGTGCCGGTGGCAAGATTGATTTCGTAAAGACCGCGCGGGCCCACGTCCAGCACCGCGTAGGCTTTGTTGTTCAGCGTGTCGATGTCGAAGCCGCCCGCCGTTCCAAAGCTTACGCCGAGCGGCTTGGCGTCCACGAGCGTGCCGTTGTTCGGCGGATTCTGCACGTAGAGCGAACTGGTGGCGGCCTCAATGATGTAAAGCGTGGTGCCGCCCGCGCCGCCCGCGCCGGGCAGACCGCCGCGATTGTTCACGTAGGCGGCGGCGATGGCGTTGGTGCCGGCCACGACGTTGGTGGTGTTCAGCTTCAAGTCGTAATTCACCGTGGCGGTCGTGCCGCTGAAGGTGAGGCGATAATTGTCGCGCTCCTGGGTCACGATGCGCAGCGCGTTCACGCCGGAGACGGCCACGGGATTGAAGTCCATGCCGGCGCGGGCGGTGATGTTCGTGAGCGCGCCCACGAGCGTGAGCGCCGAGGCCGCGCCCGAAACGGGGTTCACGCTGTAGAGACGGCCCGTGTTGCCCGTGTCGGCGGTCAGCGCGTAAAGCTCGCCGGTGAACGGGCGGAAATCGATGCCCACCACTTCTTCGCCGACGCTCAGGCCGGTGATGATCGGCCCGCTGGCCACGGAGCCGGAACTGCTGAAGACCACCAAGGAGTTGGTGGTCGTGAGACCATAGATGAGGGACTGCGCGTGGGAGAGGACGGTCGAGCCAAGGACCATTCCTCCGACCAAGACAGCCAGAAGCGCGTTGTTTGTTTTCATAGAGTTAGACCTGCGTTTGGTTTGGTAATGGCATACGAACCGAAACCATTTTCGGATGCACTCTTTTATTGGAGAGAAGTTTTACCGCCCCAAAATCTATGCGCGGCTGGAAGCTGGCGGTCGCAGGGCTTCACACCTTCCACAATTCAGGACCGAGGCGGGACACGCCATCCACGCCCACGTTTTCAGGATTCCTTTTGCAGTAGGCAAAGATCACCCGCTACGTTCCGCCCTCGATTTACCCATTGTATGTCACAACCTACTGACGCTTTGAAAAAGCAGGTCGCCGAGGCGGCCAAACATCTCGGCGGCGTCCGCACCGAAGTGCAGAAGATCGTCGTCGGCCAGCACGCGCTCATTGACCGCCTGCTCATCTGCCTCGTGGCGCGCGGGCATGTGCTGCTCGAAGGTCTGCCCGGACTCGCCAAGACGTTGACCGTCAATGCGCTCGCCCGCAGCTCGCATTGCTCGTTCGCGCGCATCCAGTTCACGCCCGACCTGCTGCCGGCGGACATCACGGGCACGCTCATTTATGATCCGGTGAAAGGTGTTTACTCGACGCGTCAGGGACCGATCTTCGCCAACCTTGTGCTCGCCGATGAAATCAACCGCGCGCCGAGCAAGGTGCAAAGCGCGCTGCTCGAAGCGATGCAGGAACATCAGGTGACGATTGGCGATCAGACCTTCAAGTTGCCGGAACCTTTCCTCGTGCTCGCCACGCAAAATCCCATCGAGCAGGAAGGCACGTATCCGCTGCCCGAGGCGCAGATGGATCGTTTCATGTTGAAGGTTGTGGTCGGTTATCCGAGCGAAGCCGAGGAGCGCGTCATCCTCGACCGCATGGCCTCCACCAAGCCGAACTTCCCGCTCACGTCCGTGGTCACGCCCGATGAGATTTTGAAAATGCAGGAACTCGTGAACCAAGTTTACGTGGACCAGCAGATCAAAGATTACGTCATCAAGCTCGTGCTCTCGACGCGGCAGGGCGACCGGCTGCTGCCCGAGTTCAAGCGCCTGGTGCGCTGCGGAGCGAGTCCGCGCGCCACGATCAATCTCACGCTCGCCGCCCGCGCGCACGCGCTGCTGCAAGGCCAGGCCTTCGTCACGCCCGACGATGTGAAGGCCATCGCCTACGACGTGCTGCGCCACCGCATCCTGCTCACTTACGAAGCCGAGGCTGAAGAGGTGACGACGGATTCGTTGGTGAAGACGCTATTGTCCAAAGTGCCTGTTCCGTGAGGCGGGCGTGGCTCGAAATTCCAAAGTCCAAATCCCAAAATCCAAA
>JANNGC010000648.1:0-4586 GCA_031380445.1 Pedosphaera sp. | reverse complement strand
TACGGGACCGGGTTCGCGCCCGAACCGGGCTGATACAGTTCCACCGCGCCCACGTTGTCCTGGAGCGCGCCGGTCCACGGGCCGAAAATTTTCACGTTGGTCGAGACCAGGTAGCGACTGCGAAAATTCGTGAGCGTCCTCCCGTTGGTAGGCGTGAAACCCACGACGAGGCAGAAGGAGTTGGCCGCGAGATTGGTCAGCGGGAAGACAAACTCCACGGCATTCTGGAGCCGCCAGCGGTTAGCGGGAAAAGCGGGGTCGTAGAGCGGCACGGACTGATTGCTGGTGTTCCGCAGCTCGATGAAGTTGTCGTCAGGGTTCGGGCCGAAGTAGGGCTGGTTCAGCCCGTTCGTGAAGAAGAAAAAAAAGGTGTTGGTCGGCGCGTACATGATTTCACTGATCACCACTGGCCCGAACTTGGGCGGCGCATTGCTCGCACCCGGGCCGGCGCGGAACCCGGCGACCGTGCTCGCGTTGTCCGCGCCGAAGGTCGTCTGCGTCGTGGCCACGAACTTGTAATCATCCAGCACGCTCGTCTTGAAGTGACCGAAGGAAAAACCGGGCGCGATGGACTCAAAACTTTCGTAGGCCTGGTAGCCGGTGAGATTGCCGTTGCTGTCCGTTTGCGAGAGCACCACCTCGCCGCCTGCGAGTCCGTCGAATTGAAACGGCACGGCGGTGGTGAACGTGTTGAAACCGACCGCCGTCCCCGTCCCTTCGTAAAAAGTTCGGAAGCCCTGGGCCGGCACGAACGTCCCGGGCGGAATGAGATACTTCTTGGGCCGGCTCCGTTTGTTGCTCAACCACCAACCGCCAATGCTGATGTTGGTTCCCGTCTTGTTGATCAATTCCACCGCGTCCTCCTTCGGCGGCGCCGGGTTGGAGAGCAGCTCGTTGATGAAGAGATTGGTCAGGAGGAGGAAGTTGGGCTTGCCGGGCGATTGCGTCTGATAGTCGTTGATGCGCGGGAAGCGCACGACGCGGTTGGTGTGGCCGTCGGGCAGCAGACCTTCGGAGACGTTTTCCGCTTGGGGGCCGTAATTCACGCGATGGATTTCCTGAAACTCGGTGTCGAGCAGAGCAAGGGTGCCACCCTCCGGCTCCAGCATGATGCTGGCTACGTTCGCCAAGTTGGTGACAGCCACTTCGGGCAGCCCGTTCGGGATGAAATCCGCATACGCCTGCGCGCCCGTGCCAATGAACGAGAGCGGCGCAATGAAGTGGTGGGAGAATCCGCCGATCAAAAGCAGGTCGCCCAGCGCGACGGGCTGATTAGTCCGGTTGTAGAGTTCAAAGTAGGCGTTTTCAAAAACAGACTCCACGCCGGGCAGCGGGTTGGCCATCCACTCGTTGAGGCACAAGGCGTGCGCGCTGCCCAGCGGCAGCGTGGTGTTAGTCGCTCCAAGACTCGGCAGCCCCAGGCTCCAAGTCTCGGGACCGGTGCGGACGAGCGAGCGATCCTCCACCTGCAAACCATACTGCACTTGATCGATCACGTTAAGCTCGTCATCGAACAGCGTCAGAATGCCGCCGTTGGACCGCAGACGCAGCGGAGACGCCAGTCCGGGCGTGTTCGTGTACGACAAGTCGCAGGCCAGCACCAGATACGCGCCCGGCGCGAGCACGATCCCCGGCGGAAAAACATAGGGGCCAGGATAAGAGTAGTTGTGCAAATCGCTGATGCTCAGGTTGGCGAGATCCGCCGGCAGCGAACCGGTGTTGTACAGCTCGATCATCGCGGTCCGGTCTCCAAACGCGTTGTTGATCTGCGTGTTGTCCGCGAGGATTTCATTGAACCGCACCGCGATAGGCTGGGACCAGGCGACCGTGAGCGAGGAAGCCAGCACCAGCAGCGTGACCAGAGGCCGAAGCAATTGTTGTCGCATAAAATGACGGGCGCGGCACTGGGATGACCGTGGCGCAATGGCGAGATTAGCAAGGCACTCTCGAATTGCCAGCCGCCATTTGGGAGCCATGAAAGCTGCGAGGTCTGAGAGCGCTTGGGAGCACCGTTCCGAAAAATAACTTGCGGGAAAATCCGCCGCCCTCGACAGAAGGGCCGCGTGACAAAAACGAATCGAGCGGAGGCGGGCGCAATCTTGGAGGCGCGGAATCTCACGCGCACTTACACCAGCGGCGGACGCAGTCTCACGGTGCTGGACAGCGTGAGCTTTCAACTCGCCCGCCGCGCGACCTGCGCCATCGTCGGCCCCTCGGGCAGCGGCAAGACGACGCTGCTCGGACTGTGCGCCGGGCTGGATTCTCCCACGAGCGGAGCAGTCTTGATCAACGGCGTGTCGTTGAATGAGTTGAACGAGAATCAGCGCGCGCTTCTCCGCAACCAGCACACCGGCTTCGTCTTCCAGAATTTTCAACTCCTGCCCAATCTCACTGCGCTGGAGAACGTGATGATCCCCGCCGAACTGCGCGGCGAACGCGGCGTCGGCGAACGCGCCAAACAGCTTCTCTCCCGCGTCGGACTCGGCGACCGGATGGAGCATTATCCTTCACAACTCAGCGGCGGCGAGCAGCAGCGCGTGGGCTTGGCCCGCGCGTTCATCAACCGCCCGCACATTCTTTTCGCGGACGAGCCGACGGGCAATCTGGACGCTGAGACGGCGACGCGCGTCGTGGATTTGATTTTCGAATTGAACGCGGAACTCGACACCGCGCTGGTGCTGGTGTCGCATGATTTGGAACTGGCGCGGCGGACGGATCGCATTTTGCGCCTGCGCGGCGGACGCGTGGTCGAGGACACGGCGGCGGTGGAGCGATGAACATGAGTGGTGCATTTCAGGCGCGGAGCGCGGACCGCCGAGTCCGCGTGTTCATAATTATTTCCCAATCGAATCTCTCTAAACAGTCTTGGATCGCGCGGACTCGGCGGTCCGCGCTCCTCCCCGCCACCGCATGAAATGGCTCCTCCTCATGGCTTGGCGCGACAGCCGGCGCAGCCGCCGCAAGCTGCTGCTTTTCTCCATGTCCATCGTGCTCGGCATCGCGGCGATGGTGGCGATTGGCTCGTTCGGAAAAAATCTGGAGCAAGCCGTCGAGCAGCAGACCAAGGCGCTGCTCGGCGCAGACCTGATGGTGCAGTCGCGCGATGATTTCAACGAACGGCAGCGCGCCGCGCTTGACGGACTTGGCGACGCGCAATCCGAGCAGACGCTGTTCTCCTCAATGGTCTTGTTCCCGAAAACCCAAGGCACGCGCCTCGGGCAAATCGTCGGCTTGCGCGGAGATTTTCCCTACTACGGCTCCGTCGAGACGCAGCCCGCTGACGGCTGGGAGAAATACAAACGTGGCGAGGGCGCGCTGGTCGAGGCGACGTTGCTGCACCAGTTCGGCGCGCAAGTCGGCGACACGGTCAAGATTGGCGAACTGACCGTGCCCATCGTCGGCGCACTGCTGAAAGTGCCGGGCGACAATGAAATGTTCGCCAGCCTCGCGCCGCGCGTGTTCTTGCGGATGGAAAAACTTCCTGAGACGAAGCTGCTCGGCGAAGCCAGCCTCGCGCGCTACCGGCGCTTCATCCGTTTCCCGAGCGAGGCGGCGTTGCAGACGGCGCTGCGTCAGTTGCGCGAGTATGGCGACAAGGGCGAACCGCTCGGCATACGTCTCGACACGGTCGAGGAACGCAAGGGCGACCTCGGCGACTCGATGGGCAATCTCCATCGCTTCCTGAATCTCGTGGGCTTCATCGCGCTGCTGCTCGGGGCCATCGGCATCGCGAGCGCGATTCAAGTCCATGTGCGGCAGCGGCTCGACTCTGTCGCCGTGCTGCGCTGCCTCGGCACCACGGCGAGCCAGGCGTTCACGATTTACTTGCTGCAAGGCGCGGCGCTCGGACTCGCGGGCGTGGTCGCGGGTGCGGGTCTCGGCATTCTGCTGCAACAGTTTTTGCCGCTGGCGTTTGCAGACTTGATTCCCATCGAAGTGAAGTTCGCGCTCGACTGGCTGGCCGTGGCGCGCGCGGCAGGACTGGGTTTCATCATCTGCATGTTGTTCGCGCTGCTGCCGCTGATGCAGGTGCGGACCATTTCGCCGCTCGCCGTCTTCCGCCGTGACTTTGAACACCTGCCGCGCCGCGACCCGTGGCTGCTTGCGGTGTATGCGGCCATCGGCGCGGGCGTGCTCGCGTTCGCGCTCACGCAGACGAAGGAAATCAAACATGCCGTGGGATTCGTGGGCGGACTCGCGGGCGCGCTGCTCCTGCTCCTCGGCGTCTCGCGCGCGGTGGTGTGGGGCGTGCGGCGGCTCACGCGCGCGTCGTGGCCGTTCGTGTGGCGGCAGGGACTGGCGAGTCTGCATCGTCCGAACAACCGCACGTTGCTGCTCATGGTCTCGCTCGGCCTCGGTACGTTTCTCATTCTCACGCTGTATCTCGTGCAGCATTCGCTGGTGCGGCAGTTGCAGCCCGACGCCAGCGGCGACCGTCCGAACGCGCTGCTCTTCGACGTGCAAGCCGACCAGCGCGACGGCGTCGCCGCCGTGCTCACGAACCAAAACCTCCCCGTGCTCGACTCCTCGCCCGTCGTGACCATGCGGATCAAATCCGTGAAAGGCGTGGCCGCGTCCGAGTTGCT
>JANNGC010000620.1:0-5693 GCA_031380445.1 Pedosphaera sp. | reverse complement strand
TGTGCCTCGGCCACGCGTCCGTTTCCGTTTCAGCACGTCGAGCCGCGCGTCAAACACAACGCCGTTGTTGGCGTGCGTGACGCGTGCCTGCGTCTGTCGCTCGAGGCGATTCAGCGTGGCCAGGTGCCCAAGCTCAAAGCTGTAGCCGTCGAGGTAACGCGACTTCAATTGAGGGAAGACCCGAGTCTCCTGGGATCGGCGGCGACGGAGGAAACGAGCGCCCCTTCGCTGCTCAACGAGTTGATCGGTGCGATGGTGGAGCTGCCGCACATCATTGAACTGCTCTCCCGCGCCATCGTGGATGAACCGCCGCTGGCCGTGAAGGAAGGCGGGATGATTCGCGACGGTTTTGATCCCGCGCTCGACGAACTGCACGGCGCGCAGCGCGACGGCAAGGATTGGATCGCCAAGTTGCAGCAGGACGAAATCGCCCGGACCGGCATCGCCTCGCTCAAAGTGCGGTTCAACTCGGTCTTCGGCTATTACATCGAAGTGACGCGGTCGAATCTCGACAAGGTGCCGCCGCAATACATCCGCAAGCAGACCATCGCGAACGGCGAGCGCTTCATCACGCCGGAGCTGAAGGAGATGGAGGGAAAAATCCTCGGCGCAGAGGAGCGCAGCGTGAAGCTGGAATACGAGCTATTCCTGAAAGTGCGCGAGGAGGTGCTGGGTCACTTGAAGGAGATTCAGCAGACGGCGGGCGCGCTGGCACAGCTCGACGTGCTGGCGGCCTTCGCGGAAACGGCGCGGCTGTTTGACTACACCCGCCCGCAAATCGGCGACCAGGGTGTGCTGATGATTCGCGATGGGCGGCACCCCGTGCTGGAGCAGAGCGTGGTGGATGAGCGCTTCGTACCGAATGACACGGAGCTGGTCGGCGCGCCGGTCTCCGACCCGGCAGCTCAACACGCCGGTTTGGAAACCGGCGCTCCGGCGCAAATCGCGCTCATCACCGGACCGAACATGGCAGGCAAAAGCACCTACATCCGGCAGGTGGCGCTCATCACCCTGCTCGCGCACACCGGGTCTTTCGTGCCGGCCAAAGAGGCGCGCATTGATTTGGTGGATCGCATTTTCACCCGCATCGGTGCGAGTGATGATCTGGCGCGCGGACAATCGACCTTCATGGTCGAGATGAGCGAGACGGCCAACATCCTGAACAACGCCACAGCCCGCAGCCTCATTGTGCTCGATGAAATTGGGCGCGGCACCAGCACCTTCGACGGCCTGAGCCTGGCGTGGAGCATCGTTGAGCACCTGCACAATCAGGTTGGCGCGAAGACCATGTTCGCCACGCACTATCACGAACTGACCGAACTGGCCGGACGACTCCCGCGCCTGAAAAATTACAACGTGGCGGTGCGCGAGTGGAACGATCAGATCGTCTTCCTCCGCAAGATTCTGGAAGGCGGCACCGACAAGAGCTACGGCATCCAGGTCGCGCGGCTCGCGGGTGTGCCCAAGCCTGTGCTGGAGCGCGCCAAGGAAATTCTCCGCAATCTCGAAGACTCCGAACTCACGCCCGAGGGCAATGTCCGCCGCGCCGCGCCACAACGTGAACGCGACAAACTCAAGCAACTGACGCCCACGCCGCAGATGGATTTGTTCGGATGAAGGAGAGTTCCCCAGCGGCGAAGAAATCTATTGCGCCCCAAAATTTGTTTGCTAGTGTCCGCGTCCTTTCCGCCGGGCGACCGGTGCGAAAAGCAGCATTTTGATCGGTAGGCCGATAACTGACGACCCCACTGGGCGCAGGATTGATGGTCTGACTGCTACAAGCTGTGTGACGTGAAAGGTTAATTTTTTATGCCAGTTAAAACATTTAGGCCGCTGACGCCCTCGACGCGATACATCACGATCGCGGACTACAGCGAACTCACGAAAAAGAAGCCGGAGAAGAGTCTCCTCGAGATTCGCAAAAAATCCGGCGGTCGTAACCACTACGGTCGTGCGACGGCCCGCGGCATTGGCGGCGGTCACAAGCAGAAGCTGCGCATCGTGGATTTCAAACGCCAGAAGCACGGCATGGAAGCGACCGTCGCGGCCATCGAATACGATCCGATTCGCACCGCGCGTCTCGCGTTGCTCCAATACTCGGATGGCGAGAAGGCTTACATCCTCGCGCCTGCCGGTCTCCATGTCGGAGCCAAGGTGATGAGCGGCGCGGTGGCGGCTCCTGATTTGGGCAACGCGCTCCCAATGAGCAAAATTCCCGTCGGCATCGCCATTCACAACATTGAACTGCACGCCGGCAAGGGCGGGCAGATCGTGCGCAGCGCCGGATCTTCGGCCACACTGATGTCCCGTGACGGCGGCTACGCGCAGATTCGTCTGCCCTCAGGTGAAATTCGCAAGATGCAGGAAGACTGCTACGCGACCATCGGCCAGGTCGGCAACGCCGAGCACGAGAATGTCGTTCTCGGCAAGGCTGGTCGCTCACGTCATCGCGGCATCCGCCCGATCAGCCGCGGTGTGGCTCGCAACCCCGTGGACCATCCGAACGGCGGCGGTCAGGGCAAATCGAAGTCCGGCGGCGGCTGGCAGCAGCTCACCTCCCCGTGGGGTTTGCAGGCCAAGGGTTTCCGCACGCGCCTCAAACACAAGTATTCCAACCGGTACATCATTGTGCGCCGCGATGGCAAACCTCTGAAGACACGTTAGTAAATTTTTTGAAGTATGGGTCGCTCAATTAAAAAAGGTCCGTTTGTTGACCATCATTTGATGGACAAGATCGTCAAGGCGAAGGAAGTGAAATCCAAGCTGCCGATCAAAACTTGGTCGCGCCGTTCGATGATCACGCCTGACTTTGTCGGCCTGACCTTCGCAGTGCATAACGGGAAAATTTTCAACCCGGTCTTCGTGACCGAAAACATGGTCGGGCACCGGCTCGGCGAATTCTCCCTGACGCGCACGTTCAAGAAGCACGGCGCGCACACGGCGAAAGCGGAGGCGAAATAGTTTATGCAGGTTCAAGCCATTACCAAAAATGTCCGCATGTCCGCGCAGAAGATGCGCGAGATGGTCCGGCAGATTCAGGGACTGCCCGCGCTGAAGGCGCAGGCGGTGCTGAAGTTCGTGTCGCGCAAGTCCGCCCGGGTCGTCGCCAAGACGCTCGACAGCGCCATTGCCAACGCGGAAAACAACAACGGCGTGAAGCCGGAAGCTTTGAAAGTAAAAGAGGCGGTGGCGCAGACGGCGATGAGCTTCAAGCGTTTCACCCCCAAGGCGCGCGGATCGGCCGGGCCGATCATCAAGCGCAGTTGCCATGTGAAGATTGTCGTTTCTGACGAATAAGTTATGGGCCAAAAAGTAAATCCAATCGGTCTGCGCGTCGCCGTCAACAAGGACTGGCGCTCGAAGTGGTACGCCCAGAAAAAAGATTTCGGCAAGCTGCTCGCGGAAGACCGCATGCTGCGCACCATCCTCAAGAAGAAGCTCGAGATGGCCTCCGTCCCGAAGATTCTCATCGAGCGCGCTGCCAACCGCTGCCGCATCACCATTCTCACCGCGCGTCCCGGCGTGGTCATCGGCCGCAAGGGCGCTGAGATCGACAAGATCAAGGAAGACCTGTCCAAGATGACCGGCAAGGAAATCTACGTGGACATCCAGGAAGTGAAGCAGCCGGAGACCGACGCGCAGTTGGTCGCCGAAAGCATCGCTCTCCAGCTTGAGCGCCGCGTGTCGCATCGCCGCGCGATGAAGAAGACGATTCAGACCGCGATGGATTTCGGTGCCGAGGGCATCAAGATTCGCTGCGCGGGCCGTCTCGGCGGTGCGGAAATCGCCCGCGTCGAGCAGTACATGGAAGGCCGCGTGCCGCTCCACACCCTGCGCGCGAACATTGACTACGGCTTTGCGGAAGCGAAGACGATTTACGGCAAGCTCGGCATCAAGTGCTGGATTTGCAAAGGCGAGGCCACGTCGAAGGAGCTCAAGCGCCAGGAACGTCCGGCGCGTCCGATTGAGCCGAACCCGGCTCCGGTCGCAGCCCCGGCGGCGTAACCGTCCCGAAGTTTTTCACGAGAGCAACTGGAGCAGTCCGGTTGCTCTTTTTCTTTGGAGCGCGGAGCTCCAGTTCCGCGCGTTGCAAAGCTCCAGCGCGCAAAGCTGGAGCTTTGCGCTCGCTCCGTCCCGGCTAACCCTTCGCCTGCATGAGCAGCGCACGCGCTTTCTCCAGTTGCCCGGCCTTGCCGAGCAGCAGCACTTGATCGCCCGCCAGCAGTTCCTCGTCGGGGCCGGGATTCACCGTGGTCACGCCCGCGCGTTCGAGGCCAACGATGCTCGCGCCCGTTTCCGAGCGCAGCGCGAGTTCGCGGATGAGGCGTCCGCTCGCCACGCACTCGGGCGTGATGGTCACGGCGGCGAGTTGCGCCTGCACCAGCAGGCCGGCGAGCGACGGATGCCGGCGCTCGGTGACGACGGTGGGCTGATCCAGCGTCTCGCGCAAACTGACCTGCGCTTTGGAATAAATCTTCACGAACAGCCGCCACGAGAGCGCGGTGATGATGGCGATGATGATGCCGAGCACGATGAAGATTTTCCACGAGGGCAGAATTGTCGCGCTCAAGCCGAGCAGCACCACGGCCATGAGAATGACGCCCGCGATGGTCACGCCGTTCGTGACCACGGACTGGACAGCAGAACGGCCCGAGGCGTTCTGCGTGTTGTGCGCAGCGGCCTCGCCCACGAGCATGGCGAGCGCCTGGAGCTTGCGGTAGCTGGCGATGAGCAACGGCATGGAGGCCAGCATCGCCGCGCCCCAGAGCGCGGCGTCGAGCCATCGCTCCGGGACGTGCAAGCGACCGTACCACTCCGGCTTGTTCGCGCGCACGTAGATCGCGGCGATGAACACGCCGGCCGTCAGCACCATGTTCAGCGCAATCTGCCACGACCACTTGCGGATAAATTTCCCCACGCTCGCGCCGGAGCGGCTGGTGCTCATCTCGCCGACCCAGCGCGTGTACACATCCAGCGAGGTGGCGACGTTCTGCGGCGCGTGATGATCAAACCAGCCGACGAGTGAATCCGAACTCTTGATCAAATACGGCGTGAGCAGCGTGGTGATGGCCGACACGGTGACAGCGATGGGGTAAAGAAAATCGCCGGTGACATTCAGCGTGAGACCGAGCTGCGCGATGATGAAGGAGAACTCGCCAATCTGCGCCAGCCCCATGCCGACGCGCAGGGAAGTGCGGCGGTCATTGCCCGCAACGAACGCGCCGAAGGAGCAAGCCACCACCTTGCCCAAGACCACAGCGACGGTGATGACGAGGATCGGCACCCAATACTTGATGAGCATCGCCGGTTGAATCATCAGCCCGATGGCCACGAAGAAGACCGCGCTGAACATGTCGCGAATCGGTTCCATGAGATGTTCGATCTTCCCGATCTCGCGCGACTCGGCGATGACCGCGCCGATGACGAACGCGCCGAGGGCCACGCTGTATTCGAGTTTCACCGCGAGCAGCGAGAAGCCGAAGCACAGGCCCAGCACGACGATCAGGAGCATCTCCGGGCTATTGAATTTCGCCACGTAACTGAGCAGGCGCGGCACCGTCAGCAGGCCCACGACCAGCGCCACGACGAGGAAGATGCCGAGCCGCAGCACGGTGCCTACGACCTCGCCCGCCCCCAGCGTGCCGCTCGCGGCGATGCCGGAGAGCAGCGCAATCATCACGATGGCGAGGATG
>JANNGC010000593.1:0-10552 GCA_031380445.1 Pedosphaera sp. | reverse complement strand
GAGGAAGTGCTCGACGATGGGACTGAGCGCGAGCACCGGCAGAAAGTTCAGCGCGCCGATGAGCAGCACCGTGCCGATGAGCAGAATGACGAAGGTCCCGCCCGAGACCGGGAACGTGCCCACGCTCGGCGGCGAAATCTTCTTCTGCACCAGCGAACCCGCCAGCGCCATGATGGGGATGATCATCAGGAAGCGCCCGATGAGCATGGCGAGGCCGAGCGTGGTGTTATACCAGGGCGTGTTGGCGGTGAGACCGGCGAAGGCACTGCCGTTGTTGCCCGTGGCGGAGCTGAAGGCGTAAAGAATTTCACTGAGACCGTGGGGACCTTGATTGTTGAGCCCGGCCTTGCCCCACTCGCTCACCGACGCCCAGGCCGTGAAGCCGAGGATGGACAGGCAGAGCACGAGCAGGGAGAGCATCGCCATCTTCACTTCGTAGGATTGAATCTTCTTGCCGAGATACTCCGGTGTGCGCCCGACCATCAGGCCCGCGATGAACACGGCGAGGACAACGAAGACGAGCATTCCGTAAAGCCCCGCGCCGACGCCACCGATCACGACTTCGCCAAGCTCGATGTTGAACAGCGTGACAAGGCCGCCCACCGCGGTAAATGAGTCGTGCATTGAGTTCACCGCTCCGCACGAAGCCGCCGTCGTGACAGTGGCGAAGAGCGCGGAGTTGAAGATGCCAAAGCGAACTTCCTTGCCTTCCATGTTGCCGTCGGCGAGCGCGACGCCGAGCTGCTGATGGATCGGATTGCCCTTCGCCTCGGCCCACCAGCACACGAGCACGCCGGCGAGGAACAGCGTCATCATCGCTGCCCAGACCGACCAGCCGTGCTTCTGGTTCTTCACCATCCGGCCGAGGTAGTAGGTCAGGCCGCTGCCGATGGCGAAGATGGAGAGCATCTGTAGAAAGTTGGAGAGCGGCGTGGGGTTCTCAAACGGATGCGCGGCGTTCGCGTTCGCGTAGCCGCCGCCGTTCGTGGCCAGCATCTTGATCGCGACCTGCGACGCCATCGGGCCTTGCACAATGGTCTGCTCGTCCACAACTTGCTCGACCATCACCGGCCTGCCGTCCCCGCCCAGGACGGATTCGCCTTTGTCGTTCTTTTGCTCGACGGAGATTTTGTAGGGCTCGACCAGCTTCGCCTTGGTGTAGGGCTTGAAGTTTTGAATCATCCCTTGCGATACGAGGAACACGGCGAACACGAGGCAGGCGGGCAGCAGCAGGAAGTAAGTGACGCGCACGAGGTCCACCCAGAAGTTGCCGAGCGTCTTCGCCGAATGCCGCGCGAGCGAGCGCACGAACGCCGCCGCGATGCCGATACCAACGGCGCCGGAGGCGAAGTTGTGGACGGTCAGCGCGACCATCTGCGAGAGATACGACATCGCGGATTCGCCGGCGTAGCTCTGCCAATTGGTGTTGGTGGTGAAGCTGACGGCGGTGTTGAACGCCAGGTGCGGACTGAGCGGGCCGAGACCCTGCGGATTCAGCGGCAGGAGATGTTGCAGCCGCAGGATGGCGTAGGTGAACAGGCAACTCACCAGGCTGAAGAGCAGCATGGCGAAGGTGTATTGCTTCCAGTCATGCTCCTGGTCCGCCTTCACGCCCATCAGCCGATAGGAGACTCGTTCCAACGGTTTCATAACGGGGTCGAGCCAGGTCTTCCCATTGGGATCGAGCACGCGGACGAGATACAGGCCGAGCGGCTTGGTGATAAGCGCCAGCGCGCCGACGAACAGGGCCAGTTGGATCCAGTCAGGAGTTTGCATGGTGAGTCCTTAGAATTTTTCCGGGCGCAACATGGCGACCAGCAGGTAGCCAAACAGCGCCAGTGCGATGAGACCAACGATGATGTTTTCCATAAAACCTTTCAGAGCTTCTCGCAGAGGCGGGCGTAGAGGCCGCTGATGACGAAGAAGGCGATCATGGTGGCGATGCAAATCAGGTCATTCATACGAATAGTCATTTTTACGAACGGAAAGGGCAGCCCCGCCCAGCGGCGGCGTGACCGCCTCGAGCGGTGCGACATGCAAAATCAACTGAAGCCACTCCCGCTCATTCATGGAGGCAAGCTGCCGCCCTTTCGCGAGCTCGGGTAATCAATAGGCGGCACGGCGGCGTAAATATCGCGTCAACATGAATGCGGATAGAACGCGGCCTTCAGGCCGCTTCAACGTGAAAAACTCAAACGGGCCGGCCGTTCCAACGCTTCCGGTCGGCGGACGGTGAAGCGGCCTGAAGGCCGCGCTCCGTTACGCTGTGGCACAAGTCTCAATAATTCCCAGTAACAGCCGGTCGAAAATGCTTCTGATGCAGGATAAGAAACCGAATGTTCCAGCCATGACATCGCCGCCACGCACCACGACGGACGGCCCGCCGCGCGGAGACATTTTTGTCACCACGCGTTGGACGGTCGTGCTGCACGCCGGACGAAAATCCTCGCCGCAGTCCGACCGCGCGCTGGGCGAGCTGTGCCAGACCTACTGGTATCCGCTCTACGCCTACGTGCGGCGGCGCGGGAAGACGAAGGAGGACGCGGAGGATTTGGTGCAGGCGTTCTTCGAGAAATTTTTGGAGAAGAATTACCTCGAAGGACTGAGCGCCGAGCGCGGGAAGTTCCGCGCCTTCCTGCTCGCGTCGCTGAAACATTTTCTCGCCAACGAATGGGACAAATCCCAGCGCCAGAAACGCGGCGGCGGCGTCACGCACCTCTCCCTCGACTGGCAGAGCGCCGACGCGCGTTTCCATCTCGACCCGCCCGATCCGTCCAGCCCGGACCGGACGTTTGATCGCGAGTGGGCGCTGGCTTTGCTGGAGCGCGTGATCGCGCGGCTGCGCGAGGAGTGCGTGAAGGACGGGAAGGACGAAATGTTTGCGCAGGCCAAAGGGTATCTCATGGTCGGCGAAGCGGCGATTCCCTACGCCGATGCCGCGCAGAAACTCAGCATGGACGAAGGCGCGGTGCGCGTGGCCGTGCATCGCCTGCGGAAACGCTACCGCCAATTGCTGCGTGACGAGATTGCCCAGACCCTTGATGACCCGGCGCAAGTGGCGGAGGAACTGCGCTCGTTACAGGCTGCGCTGGCGGGGTGAAACGGTGGGTCGGATGGATGAACACGAGACTGGAAAGTCTCGCCACCTGCCGGCTGGAAAACCGGCGTTACGCCGTAGTGCCGGCTTTCCAGCCGGCAGGTCGGGAGGTTTTCCAACCTCCCGTTCCAACGAGTGAAGCGGAGAGCGCGCCTCACTCGCGACCATTCTTCTGCCCTGCCAACTTCTCCATCGCCACCAGCGCGGCGGCGGTGCGGGTCTCCACGTTCAACTTCTCGAAGATGTGGCCGAGATGAATTTTCACCGTCTTCTCGCTCAGGCCGAGAATGGTTCCCACCTCCGCGTTGCCCTTGCCTTGCGCGACCCAGAGCAGCACCTCGGCTTCGCGCGGCGTGAGGCCGAGCGGTTCGAGCGGTTTCGCGGAACTGAAGTCCGGCGTCCAGTCCGCCCCGCGCAACGCCGCGTCATGGCCTTCACGCGTGCGACGCAAGCGCGCGTGAATGGCCGCCAGCAAATCCTCCGCGTCAATCGGTTTGCAGAGGTAATCATCCGCGCCCAGATTCATGCCCGCGCGCTGATCGGCGCGCTCGCCGCGCGCGGTCAGGAAGATGAACGGAATCGCCGCCGTGTCCGCTTCCGCGCGCAGTTCGCGCAGCACGCCCAGGCCGTCGAGATGCGGCATCATCACGTCGCACACGATGAGGTCGGGGCGCTCGCGGCGCGCGAGGGCCAGCCCCGCGCGTCCGTCCGGCGCGGTGAAAACGCGGTGGTTCTCCATCTCCAGAATGATTTCCAAATTGGCCCGCGTCTGCGTGTCGTCCTCGATGATGAGAATCTTGTTCATGGCTGGAGAATTAAATCTGCGTCGGCGGCGCGCCGGCGGAAGCGGCGCGTGCCGTCGAAGAGCGGCAGCGTGACGGTGAAGGTTGTGCCTCGCCCCTCCTCGCTCTGGCACGAGATCGCGCCGTCGTGCAAATCCACGCAGCGCTTCACGATCACGAGACCGAGGCCGCTGCCGGGCGTCTGGCCCACGTTGCTGCCGCGCACGAAGGCCGTGAAAAGCCGCGCCTGGTCCGCCGCCGGAATGCCGCAGCCGAAGTCGCGCACGGTGAACTCCGCATCCGGCCCGCGCCGCGCCACGGTGAATTCCACGCGCGCGCCCGGTGGCGAATACTTGAGCGCGTTGCCGAGCAGGTTGATGAAGATGTGCGTACACAAACTTTCATCCGCCGCCGCCTCGCCTTCCAAATCTTCGAGCCGCAACTCCACCGCGCCATCGCGCTCGGCGGCGGTCTCGACCTCGGCCACGATGCGGCGGCACAGCCCTTTGAGATCAGTTTGCACCGGCGCGCAGGCCATGCGGCCCGCGTCGAACTTGCCGAGCAGTAGCACGTCCTCGACGAGATCATTCATGCGCTGGACGGACTTGCGAATGGCGCGGAGCTGCGTCTTGCGTTTCTCCACGGGCAGCCGGTCGAGGTAGCGGTCGAGAATGTTGCTGGAGGAAAGAATCACTTCGAGTGGCGTGCGAAACTCGTGGCTGACCATCGAGACGAAACTGCTCTTGAGCTGGCTCAGTTCGCGCTCGGCGGCCAGCGCGTGGCGCAACGTGTCCTCGGCCCGCTCGCGCGCCGCGACCTCGGCCTCCGAGGCGCGCAGCCGGAGAAACTGCCGGCGTTGAAACAGAATCCACGCGCCCGCCAGCAGCGCGACTACGCCCGCGAAGCCGAGCGCGCGCACCAGTTCGGGCCGCTCCCAGAACGCGGGCGGCGGCACCGCGCGCACGTCCGCCCAGTCGCGCAGATGCACGGTGAAGGAGTGAACTTCCCGGCCAAGCCCGGGCTGCGGAATGTTCACGCCGGTGACTTCCACGTAATCGTTTTTCTCGACCGGCATCTCGCGAGTGTCGTTCTTGCGCGCGTCGGGCTTCTCGATCCGCGCGGCGAAGATGTGATCGCCCGCCTGAAGAATGAGTCGCTCGATGGCGAGCGTGTTGTGCGGCACCGTCTCGCGATTGACCACGCGGCCCCGGAGTCGGACCAGCCGCCCCGCGTGCTGACCGGCCATGAGTTCGCCAATCTGCACGGACTGAGGCGCAGGCGCGACGCCGGTGCCGACGGTGCGATACACCGCGTCGCTCAACGTCAGCACCCCATTGATCCTTTGCGGGCAGCCGACGGCTTCCACGCGCTCGCCCGGACTGGGCCGGGGGAAGCGCGGATGATTCAACACCTCGCCGTCCGCGTCGCTCTGGTATAGCGGCGCAAGAAACTGCACGCGCCACGGTGTGCCGCCGTCCTCGAAATACAGATGGCCCTCGCCGGAAAAAAACGTGACCGCGCCCGTCGTTCGGACGCGCGCGCCGGGCGGCGTGTTGAGTCCCGCGAGTTCTGGCAGCGGTTGCGGCGCGCGCTCGAAAACATCCGCCGAGCCGGGACTGAGAAACGTGATTTGATTCGTGTGCGCCGCGTAGGCCGTAAAGCCGTAGGGCTGCCCGCGCGAGTCCACCGCCGTCCAGCACATGCCGCGCACTTCGATCTCCGCGTCCAGCCAGTGCGTCGGCAAGTGAAAGTCTTTCGGCGCGCGCATCTGGGCCGTGAAGGAATTCGTGCCGTCGTGCAGGCGCAGGGAGAAGTTGCCCCAGCTGATCATCATGTCCCGCACCCGCCCGCGCACCGAGACGAGCCGCGCGTAATGTTCGCCCGCGTTCAGGCGCGCAGGATCGGCGGCCACCGCGTCCGGCAATGCGCCCGGCCTTAGCATTGTCAGCCGCGCGGCGTGAACCAGCGGCGCGATCTGCCCGGCGGCCACGGAGCCTTCCACCTCGATGAGCGCGCCCGGCCTGAAGCTCTGCACCTCGCCGCGATAGATGGCGATGAGACCGTTCGTGCCGTCCTGAAAATAAACCCACGGACGATTGTGCAGCGCGTAGGTGACGTGACCGCGCACGCGCGCCGTCACGTTCGAGTGCCGCGCGGGTTGATTGCCCAGCGCGAGAACCTGCCCGGCATTCGTGAGCAGCGTGACCGGCGCGGTCTCTTGCGCGCGCGCCACGCCGGACACGAGCAGCAGCGCGAGCCACGCCACGGAACAGGCGGGCGGTCGTGGATTCATGCGCGCACGATGTTTCATACCGTCGCCAATTGAAAGACAGTCGCAGGCGTCCGGCCATAGGTCTTTCGGCCTAGGCTGTCCGTTCTATTTTCAGAACGCCGTCCCGAAGCGTAGAACGAACACAGAGAATACAAGCCCGGCCTCTGATTTGCTCATGGCGGACAGCTTGCAATTTTTGCCGCAGCCGCGCATCGAATCAGGACACGCAACGGAACAGACGGGCCGCGCGCCATTGGAACAACTTTGAAAACATGAGGAACATGAAACGAATTTTCGGCCTGCTCTTGTGGGCTGGCACGCTGCTTCACGCCTCCGCCGCCGGGCTGGATCGCAACACCAATTCGCTGAACGACGTGTGGGAGTTAGTTTATGGGACACTCCCGCCGGGCGCGGACAATGACGGCGACGGCTTCACCAACGCGCAGGAGAGCGCCGCCGGCACCAACCCCTTTGACGCGTTCTCGCATCCGCCGCGCCTCGCGCTCCGCCCGTGGCCGGACGCGCTGCTGCGCTTCGATTGGGACAGCGTGGCGGGCAAACGCTACCACCTCATCTCGCGGCCCGACGTGGCGGCGGGCGTGTGGACCACGAACAGTTCCATCATCGCGGCGGGACTTGGCTCGGCGACGCAACTGTCCCGCACCGGTTCGCCCGCGCTCTTCTATCGTCTCGTCGTGGACGACGTGGACTCGGATCACGACGGCATCACGGATTTCGAGGAACTGGCGGTAGGTTTTGATCCGCGCACCACGAACTCGGCGCGCAATGATCTCGTGGACTCACAGCGCATCACCAACGGGTTGAGCGCGGCGAGCGTCATCACCGTCGCGGCGCTCGACCCGACGATGTATGAGCGCTGGCTGGACGCTGGCTTGGTGGCGATTCGCCGCAGCGGCGGGTTGAAGCCGTTGACGGTGAACTTCGCGCTCGGCGGTTCGGCGACGGCGGGCGTTGATTACACGCCCAGCGCCTGGACGAACATTTTCATCCCGCCCGGCGTGCGCGAACTCTGGGTGGAACTGCAACCCATCGCCGACGCGCTGGACGCGGAGAACACCGAAACCATCACGCTCACTCTGCTGGCTGGCACCAATTACACCCTCGGCGCGGGCACGGTTGCGAACCTGACCCTGGAAAACGAAACGGCGGAAAGCCTGCCGAATCCGAAATCAGCCGCGCGCTTCCTGATTCAGTCGGCGTTCGGCCCCGACTCCGCGCCGGTGAACGGGCTTTCGCCGAATGTGAGCGCGGTGATGTTGCTGGGTTTCACCAACTGGATCGAAGAGCAGTTCACGCGCCCCCACGGTTTCATTCAGCCGTGGGTGGACTGGGCGGCGGTACACGCGAGCACGTTGCAACTCTACGGCAACTGGAAGCAGTTCTCGTGGTGGGGCCGCGCGATGGGTTCGCCGAAGCTGCGCCCCGACGCGGCCACGAACACGGTGGCCGATCCGTTGCGCCAGCGCGTGGCCTTCGCGCTCAGTGAAATTCTCGTGGCCTCGGACCGCCCGGAACAGCTCGCCACTGAGCCGGTCGGCATGGCGAATTATTACGACCTGATGGTGAAGCACGCCTTCGGCAATTACCGCGACTTGCTCTACGACGTGGCCACGCATCCGGTCATGGGCATCTACCTCAGCCATCTCGGCAATCAGAAGGCCGACCCGGTGAACAAAATTTATCCCGACGAAAATTTTGCGCGCGAGATCATGCAGCTCTTCAGCATCGGCCTGTGGGAGTTGAACGCCGACGGCACGCGGAAGCTCGGCACGAACGGCCAACCCATCGCGACCTACGACAACAGCCACATCACCGAACTCGCGCGCGTCTTCACCGGCTTCACCTTCGGCACGAACAACGCCTTCTCGCTCTACCCGCGCGACTTCACGGTGCCGATGAAATGCTGGGACGCCTTTCACGACACGAACTCGAAGACGCTGCTCGGCGGACTCCCACTCCCTGCGCGCCCGGCCAGCCCCGGCAACGCCGGCACCGCCGGACTCGCGGACGTGAACGCGGCGGTGAGCAATCTCTTCGCGCACCCGAACGTCGGGCCGTTCATCGGACGGCAGCTCATCCAGCGGCTCGTCACGTCGAACCCGAGCACGGGCTACGTGGCGCGCGTGGCGGCAGCGTTTGCTGACAACGGCAACGGCCTCCGTGGTGACATGCAGGCAGTGGTGAAGGCTGTTCTCCTCGATTCTGAAGCGCGCGACGCAGCGAAGATGAGCGAGCCGACGTGGGGAAAATTGCGCGAACCGTTTCTGCGCGTGGTGAACTTTGCGCGCGCCTTCGATGCCGCCGCCATCTCCGGCTACTACCAGCTCGACCAGTTCTCGCTCGACCATCTGCAAGACCCGATGAACGCGCCGAGCGTGTTCAACTTTTTCCTGCCCGCGCACAGCCCGCCCGGACCGATCACGCAAATGGGCTTGGTCGCGCCGGAGTTTCAAATCCTCAACGCCAGCACGGCCATTACCGGGCCGAATTATTTCTGGGGTTCCATTCTTGGCGATCTGCATCGCTACGGCGTGGGCCAGGCCACCAACGCCGTGCGCCTGAACGTGACGAACGAACTGGCGATGATTGTCCCCGCCGCGCAGATCGCGCAGGACGTGCCCGCCGGTCCCCCCGCCGACCCGGACGCGCTCATCCGCCGACTCGATCTCGTGTTGACCGGCGGGACGCTGTCCCCGCCGCAGTTCCAAGTCATTCGTGAAGCGTTGCTGCGCATCAATCCGCCGACGTGGATGTGGCACAAGGAGCGATTGCGGCTGGCGGTGTATTTGATCGTGACCTCCCCTGACTTCAACGTGCTGCGCTGAACATGAAGTCAGAACTTTTTAACAGGAGGGAACAGAGGGAACGGAGTTTTTCATCTCTGTTAGCCCGGTTTGCTTCTGTTCAAATCTGGCCGTGTGCCGCACGGCGTAATCGCAACCGACAGTTCTTGAACAGGAGGGAACGGAGTTTTCATCTCTGTTTTCTCTGTTCCCTCCTGTTGAATTTCAAGCCATGCACCCTCTATTCATAACCGCCAGCGGACTCACGGAATCCATCATCGGCGCGGCCATTGAAGTGCATCGTGACAAGGGGCCGGGGCTGATCGAGTCCATCTACGAATGGTGTCTGACGAAGGAACTCGGCCTGCGCGGGCTGGAGTGCGTCAGCCAGAAGACGGTGCTCATCGAATACAAAGGCTTCACTCGCGAGGAACCGCTCCGCTTCGATGTCCTGGTGCAAGGCTGCGTGCTGGTCGAGATCAAGGCCGTGAAAGAAATTCTCCCGATCCACAAGGCGCAACTGCTCAGTTATATGAAACTGCTCAACGTCCCGCTGGGCCTGCTCATCAACTTCCACGAGATGAAAGTCACCGACGGCATCAGCCGGCTGATCCTGCCCGGAGCAAATCACTGAGCCATGAAAATTGAATTAACAGGAGGGAACGGAGATAACAGCGAAGGCATTTTCTTCTTCTCTGTTCCCTCCGTTCCCTCCTGTTCAAAAAGGAAATTCCCATGAAACACACGAACCTCTCGCGGCGCGGTTTTCTCCGCCAGGCCGGTTGCGCCGGCATGAGCGCGCTGCCGCTGCTCAACACGCTGCTCAACCTGCGCCTCATGGAAGGCGTGGCCGCCGCCAGCGCGCCCGCCGCCGGTGAATACCGTGCGCTCGTCTGCATCCTGCTCGCGGGCGGCAACGACTCGTTCAACATGCTCGTGCCGCGCGAGGCGACGGCTTACGCCAACTATCAGTCGTCGCGCTCGAACCTCGCGCTCACGCCCGCGCAGTTGATTGACATTCACCCGACGGGCCAGCCGGATTTCGCGGTGCATGGCGCGATGCCGGAGCTGGCGAATTTGTTCGAGACCGGCAAGGCCGCGTTCGTCGCCAATGTCGGCTCGCTCATCGAGCCAGTGCAGAACCGCGCGCAGGTGAACCAGAATCTCAAGCGCCTGCCACTCGGCCTCTACTCGCACTCCGATCAAATTGAGCAATGGCAGACGAGCATTCCGCACTCGCGCAGCGGCATCGGCTGGGGCGGGCGCATGGCGGATTTGCTGAAAGACCTGAACGCAAACCAGACCGTGCCGATGAACATTTCGCTCGACGGCAGCAACGTGTTCCAAACCGGCAACACCGTGGCCGAGTATTCCATCACACCCGGCGGCGCGGTCGGACTGAGCGGCTACAACGCGGCTTGGGAACAATATCAGGACGTGAAGAACGCGATGAGCGCCGCCGTGGACAGCCAGCTCACGCAACAGTATGGCAACCTGCTTTCGCAGACCTTCAACGCCCGCAAGAAACAGGCGCTCGACGCCTACAACATTTTCGCCACCGCCAGCGCGCCGGCCCTGCCAAATGGCGTCACCTTCC
>JANNGC010000587.1:0-2255 GCA_031380445.1 Pedosphaera sp. | reverse complement strand
AGAAGTCGAGGAAGTCCTGCCGCGTGACCGTGGCGATGGCGTTCGTTTTGCGAATCGGCAGCCGCGCTGCGGGGAGCGACTGATGGGGGAGCGCGGGACACTGCTTGTCGCGCGTGCGCCGCGCCGCGTCCCGTGCGCCATTCCTCGATGACCACGCCGCGCTCCTTCTCGATCTCGTCCGCCTCGAAGCTGATGTTGTGCGCCCAGTCCTCCAGCACCTGCATCGCCTTCTTCACCACCTCGGGCTTGTCCATCGGCACTTCGAGGCGATACGCCGTCTCGTCGAAGGAGGTGTAGGCGTTCAAGTCCGCGCCAAAGGCCATGCCGGTGCGTTCGAGGAAATCCACGATCTCGTGCTTGGCGAAATTCTTCGTGCCGTTGAAGGCCATGTGCTCGAGGAAATGCGCGAGGCCCTGCGTCTTCTCCGTTTCCAGAATCGAACCCGCATTGATCGCGAGATGGAACTGCGCGCGGTTCTCCGGCTTCTTGTTCGCGCGGATGTAGTAGGTCAGCCCGTTCGGCAACTTCTTCACGATCACGTCGGGATCGATGGGCAGCCGATCCGTGTCGGCAGACCGGGCCGGCAGCACGCACACGATCATCCACAAGGCGGCGACAAAAGAGCGGAGCAATGTTCTCATAAAATCTCAATGGGTGAACTGCGCGCCAGAGTAGTGAGGCGGGCGCGCTTGGCAAGGGCGCGGCGCGCGGCCGCTGGATTGGCGCAACTGCGCGCTTCCCTTTCTTCCGCCGTCGCGGGTACGTTCCGCCCCCATGTTGAACAAAATGATTCTCGCGGCGCTGCTTTTGACCGCAGCCCTGCGACCGGCTCTGGCCGATGACACCGCGAAAGCCACCGCGCCCAAGAGCGACGACAAAACCAGCGTCCCCCAGCCCGCGGACAAGGACAACACGCTCCCCGAGTGGAACAGCATTGACCGCTGGAGCTTCCAGGCCGGCGTCGCTTTCATCACGGAGTCCACGATTGACGAGATCATCACCGGCGACGGCAAGCGCGCGCGCGGCGCGGATCAGGGGGAGATTTACCTGCTCGAAGCGTCGTACAAACTCGCCGCCTTCCAGCCGCACCTTGGCAAGTTCCGTCCGAAAATTGATCTGCAACTGCCGTTCGTGCTCGGCATCGCCAACGAACACGAGCGCGACGACCTCTGGCTCCAATACAACCTCGGCCTGACCGTGCGCTGGAAATCCTTCCCGTGGAACGAGTGGCTCTACACGAATCTCGAAACCGGCGCAGGCCTCACGTACAGCCAGTACGTCATCGCCACCGAGCGCGTGCGGCATCCCGACCGCGACCGTTCGCATCTCGAAATCTACTGGCCCGTGCAGTTGCTCTTCGCGTTGCCCAAGTACCATCAGCATCAGCTCGCGCTCTTCCTGCATCATCATTCGGGTGGTGGCACGTTCCACACGGGCGGGGCCAACAACCTGGGCTTCGGCTACCGCTACGTGCCGGGCGAGCGGTGAGGTCGCGGGCCGGAGCGCGGACCGCCGAGTCCGCGCGTTTCTGGCTCGGCGGGCGGTTTGAATTTCCACGGCGGGCGCTCAAAATAGAAAGTCCGCCCTCCCGACTGATGAACGCGCGGACTCGGCGGTCCGCGCTCCGACAAAGAAGCGTTGCCCCCGGCGCGGACGTTTTTCTAACGTCCGCGCATGAAGCCACTCTCCGTCCTCACCGGACTCCTGGCGCTCTGCCCTGCCCTCTTGCTGGCGGCGGACGGCCTCACCATCGCCGTCATTCCCAAGGCCACGTCGCATGAGTTCTGGAAGTCCATTCACGCCGGCGCGGTGAAGGCGCAGCGCGAACTCACCTCGAACGGCCACCAGGTCGAGATCATCTGGCAAGGCCCCTTGCGCGAAGACAACCGCGACCAGCAAATCCAAGTCGTCGAGAACTTCATCAGCCGCCGCGTCAGCGGCATCGTGCTCGCGCCCACGGATGACCGCGCGCTCGTCAGTCCTGTGAACACCGCCGCGCGCGCGAAAATCCCCGTCGTCATCATGGACTCGGGCTTGAAGTCGGAGAACTACGTCAGCTTCGTGGCGACCGACAACCGTCGCGGCGGCGTGCTCGCGGGCGAAGAGATGGCGCGGTTGCTCGGCGGGAAGGGCAACATCATTCTCCTGCGATACCAGACCGGCTCCGCCAGCACGGAGGAGCGCGAAGCCGGATTCCTCGATGCGATCAAAAAAGTTCCCGGCCTCAAAGTCATCTCCAGCGACCAGCACGGCGG
>JANNGC010000576.1:0-1978 GCA_031380445.1 Pedosphaera sp. | reverse complement strand
CCGCCGTGGACAGCCAGCTCACGCAACAGTATGGCAACCTGCTTTCGCAGACCTTCAACGCCCGCAAGAAACAGGCGCTCGACGCCTACAACATTTTCGCCACCGCCAGCGCGCCGGCCCTGCCAAATGGCGTCACCTTCCCCGGCACGTATCTCGGCCAAAGGCTCCAGATGATTGCCAAGGCCATTCAAGGACGCGCCGCCATCGGGGCCACGCGGCAAACCTTCTTCATCCAATGGGGCGGCTGGGATCATCACAGCGACGTGCTCGACAACCAGGCCGCGATGCTGCCGCAAGTCAGCGCGGCGGTGAACGCGTTCTACAACGCCCTGGTCGCGCTCGGCGTGGCGAACAACGTGACGCTCTTCACCACTTCCGACTTTGGCCGCACGCTCACGAGTAACAGTCGCGGCTCGGATCACGCTTGGGGCGGAAATCAATTCGTGGTCGGCGGCGCGGTGGCGGGAAAGAAAATTTATGGAGCCTATCCTGCGCTCACTTTGAATCCCGACAGCGGCCCGGAAGTGAACCCGCTCGACACCGGGCGCGGACGCTTCATTCCCACGACGAGCTGCGATCAGTTCTTCGCCGAACTCGCGCTCTGGCTCGGCGTGAGCAAGAGCGACCTGCCAATGATCTTTCCGAACATCGGAAACTTCTACAGTCCGTCGAGCAGTTCGCCCCCGCTGGGCTTCATGGCGTAGTGGCCCTGGGAGCGGCGGCCTCCGGCCGGCGCGAAGGTGTGCGCTCTTCAGAAACGCGCCGGCAAGGATGCCGGCGCTCCCAGGCAGTAGGCCCATAGGCCTAGGGCATCCGTCCTATTTTCGCCCGCCGCGCCGCCGCGTAAAACGAGCGCGCACAACAAGAAACCAATTCCACGACCATGAAAACATTTGCCCTGCTCCGCGCCGTTGCTCTGCTCGTCCTGCTGTTCTCGCCGTTCGCCCGCGCCGCTACTTACACTTGGACCGGCGCGGGCTTCATGGGCGACCAAGATTTCCTGTGGAGCAATCCGTTCAATTGGAACGGCCTCGCCGCGCCCGCCACCGGCGAAACCAATCTCATCATCATCCTGCCGAACAACGGCGCGCCGCGCACGACCACGAACGACCTCGCCGGTCTCGTCGTGAAATCCATCCGCTTCCAGGGCGACAACTACATCGTCGCCGGAAAAATTCCGGCCACTTCGCTGACGCTGACGTTTGATCGCTTCAGCGGCGACTCCATCGAGGCCAGCGGGAACAACGGGCAGTTCACTTCCACGATGCCGCTCGTGCTGACGAACGACATCACGATTGATGTCTCGCCCGCGAAGACGTTTCACATCCGCGCCACCATGGGCGGGCCGGGCGGGGTGAGCAAATTCAACGGCGGCACGCTGCACTTCAATTCCATCGGGAACAACTACGAGGGCGACACCTTCGTGAGCGACGGCATCCTCGATCTGCAATGCGGCTTCTTCGGTGCGACCGTCTCCGTGCCGCAGGCCCTCGTCATCGGCGGCACGAACGAACTGCTTTCGCCCGTCGTGCGCTTGCTCCTCGAAGACCAAATCGCCGACACCGCGCCGGTGACCGTGAACGCCAATGGCAAGCTCTGGCTGAACACGTTCGACGACACGATTGGTTCGCTCACACTCGCGGGCGGACTCGTCAACACGGGGCAGGGCGGCAATCCGATTTCGCCCGGCGTGCTTTCGCTGAATGGCAACGTGACCAACCGCTTCACCATCACGGACACCAGTTCGACCATCAGCGGCAAATTGAACCTCGGTTTCTCGACGCGCGTTTTCGACGTGGCGACGAACACCGACCTGGCGATTGATGCGAACATTTCCGGCAACATTATTTCCCCGCCCGGCCTCGTAAAAAACGGCGGCGGACAGCTCACATTTTTCAGCGCCACGAATTCCTACGGCGGCGCGACCACGGTGAACGACGGCGTGCTCTACGTCGTCGGCTTCGGCAGCGGCACGCTG
>JANNGC010000565.1:0-5043 GCA_031380445.1 Pedosphaera sp. | reverse complement strand
GTGAGCGTCTCGGTGGCCTCGTCCTCGGGCAGGCGCGGAACGTCCTTGGGCGGGCGCGGCAGCTTGTCACCGAGGAGCACTTCAGCCACCCAGTTGCCGCGCAGGATGGGGCTGGTGCGTGACGCGCCGGATTGTTTCGCGAGCGTCGTAGCCTGGGCCAAGATGCCTCCGCGCGAAAACTTCTTCACGCCCTCCACGCGCTGCCAGTCGTTGCTGCCAGTGAACTTCACGTTTGTGATTCC
Source organism: Pedosphaera sp. (assembly GCA_031380445.1). GTDB lineage: Bacteria > Verrucomicrobiota > Verrucomicrobiia > Limisphaerales > SIBH01 > JANNGC01. Next base: position 4,801 of record JANNGC010000565.1, on the reverse strand, counting down.
GTAGTGCTTCGCAAGGTCAGCGTTCAGGAACGCGTAGTCAGCATCGAGAATGTTCAGCACCGATCCATCTTTCTGGAACAGGTCGGTGAAGAAACGAATCGTCTCCTCATACATTGCGCCGCGCAGTCCGGTGAAGGTCGGGAAGTGCCGTTCGCTCTTCTCGCCCAGTTCGTCGAAGTCGTAGATGTGCAGCCAGGCGCAGGCGAACTCGGTGGCGAGCCGGCGGGTGCGTTCGTTCTTCAACATGCGGCGTGTCTGCGCGGCGAGCGTATCGGGATTTCGCAACTCCCCACGCGCGGCCACGGCGCGCAGTTCGGCGTCGGGCGCGGACGACCACAGGAAATAGCTCAGGCGCGTGGCGAGTTCCCAATCGTTCACCGAACCGGCTTTGTCGCCGGGACCGGGCTTCTCGGCACGATAGAGAAACGCCGGGGCGACCAGCGTGCGCGCGAGCGTGAGGTGAATGGCTTCGTCATGCGGAATTTCCTCCGCGCGTAACTTACGATATAGCGCGCGCAATTCCTCCTGCTCCGCTGTAACGAGCGGTCGGCGATACGCGCCATCGGCGAACTTCAGCACGGCGTCGAGATGCTTCGGCTGCGTGTCCACGAGATGTTGGCGGAACGCGGCGGCGCGTTGCTTGATCGGCTCGCGCATCGGCTCGAAGACGCTCGGGTCGGCGTCCTGCGTGGCGTATTGCCAGAGCTGCTCGAAGACATCGACCATCGTGAGCGCGTCCTGCGCGACGTAGTGCAATTCATCCCAGAGCCGGTCGAGCCGCGCGGCCTGCGCGTCGTCGAGCATCAGGCGTTTGAAATGATCGTCCTCACGGTAGTAGAGCGTGAGGGTGACGACTTCATCCACGGGGACGATTTTCGTGTAGCACAGCGCGGCAGGAAAAATGTTTCGGAACTCATCAAACGAAGCCTCAATCCGTTTGCGCGCCGCGCTACCGTCGTTCACGACGATGGGCGCGTCGTGCGAGGTGGTGCGGTTGTTGGAATACCACGGGCCTTCGCCATCCGCCGTCTTCGCCTCGATGGTGAGCAGGCCGGAACTCGCCGCCGGTTTGTTCGTGAGCAGTTGCAGTTGCACGCTCCCTTCCGCGCTGGCGGTTTTGTCGAGCACGCCGGTGGCGATGAATTCGTAGCCCGCGACCAGATCAGCAGGCAGGCGAATTTCGAGGACGGATGGTGCCTGGACGTGGAGGTTTGCGCCGGTGAATTGCGCGGGGTCGAGGCCCGCTTCAATTTCTGATTTCTGATTTCTGATTTCTGATTTTGAACCGTCACGAACAAGAGAACTGAACAGCGGCCCGCCGAGTGCCGTGAGCTGCCGGTGCAAGACCGCATCCGCCGAATCTTTCTTCTCCGGCAGGGCGCCCGTCAGCAAACGCTGAACCTCGTCCGCGAGTTTTTCTTTCTCCGCCGCGTTCGTGCTCGCCTGCCATTTCGCCAGCAGCGAATTCGCCGGAATCACCGGCCCAAACGCGCCGCCCTTGTCCGGCTCGGTGTAGAAATGCCAGACCCCATCATTCCCAAAACGATCTGCGTGCGGATTGCCCGCGAGCACGTTCGGCGAAACGTCCTTCGCCAAATCCCATTCGCGTCCGCCCTCGCCGAGTGTCGTGAGCGTCAAGTCCACGGCGGTCAAATCGCACGAGTGATTCGCGTCGCGCGGGCCGATGAGCAGCGACACCACATCGCCGGGCTGCACGGAAAGATTTTCCACGGGCGCAGGTTTCACTTCCTTCGCACCTTGCGCGACGCCGCTGGCGAGGCGCTGACGCTTCGAGCCATGGCGCAATTCCAGCGACCACGTCACGCCGTTGCCGCACTCGGGGTGCGCGTGCTGAATCGTCGCCGTCACGCGCACGCGGCCCGTGACTGGGCTGCGCCAGCCGACCGCCGCCGCGAGTTTCGGCGACGGGTGCACCGCGACGCTGTGCGGTTTCATGTTGCCGGGGATGCGAACTTTTTCATCGGAGGAATTCGCGGCGAGATTCGGCGTGCCGCTTTTGCCCCAGCCGGTGATGAACGTGAAGCCGGAAGCGTTGGTGTAAGTGTCCGTAAAGTGGCCCTCAATTTTCACCGGGCCGGTCGCGCTGATGCCGAGGTATTCCAGCCACGCCGCCAGCGTCTCCGCTTCCACGCCGTGCTGGGTCGCGAGCGCAGCCACGTTCGTCTGACCGAGTTCAGCCTGCGCGGCGGCGGCAAGGAGCTTCGCGGTGTCGGCCAAAGCTTTCTCCCGGCGCGCGGACAGCTCGCGGCTCACTTCGCGCACGTCCCGCAGCAGCAACGTCGGCTGGCCTGGCGCGACGAGGCGCGGCTGTTCCCACACCACGAAGTCGCCGGCGCTGCCATCGCCCGCGTCGGACGCACTGAGATAAAGCGTGAACTCTTTCGCGTTGGAACTGGCCGGGAGTTTCAGCCGCACCTCCTGCTTCGGCTGAATGGGCGTGAGCGGTTCCATCCACGACTTCGGCCCGTTCTTCTTTCCGATGTGACCGACAGAGTTGAACTTCCACAACGCGTGCTGCCATTGGGAAATGTCCTTCGCCAACGCGGAGGCATCGCCGGGTTTGGCCGCCCGCCAGCGCGCGCGGATGGGATCGAGGAGGAAGTTTGGTTCCTTGCCGTCAAGTGTTGCGCGCAAGGTCTGGAGATACTTTGCGCTCAAACCATTTGTGGCTGCTGAAGATTTCCGAACGTCTGTTCGTTCCATCAGCAGCGCGGCGAGATACTTGTCCAGCGGCAGCACGCCGCCGTCCTTGGTGTCGAAGCGGATGCCCTGCAAGTTCACCGACGTGCCGGCGCCGTTGTCTGAGAACTGGCGATACGTTCCGCGAATTTCTGCGAGCAATTCCTCCGTCCAGTCGCGCTGCGTGGTCTTGGGCGAGAAGCGAATTCCATCCGGCAGCAACACCGCGTGGCTCGTCACGTCCTTCGCCGCGTCGAGATACTTCGTGACCAGTGACGGCGACATGACCAGCGAGTTGCCGACGTTCATGAAGCCCTCGCCAGAAGCGGAGTCCACAGGGAATTCCTTCGCCGGATCGAGCGTCGCCACGCCGGTGAGATCGCGCAGCGTGTATTTGTATTCCGCGTTGTTCAGCCGCCGCAACACGACCGGCCCCGGATCGCCCGCGCGCGCCCGCGCCGCCTCGTCCAGCGCGCTGTTCACCCACGCCAGCAACTGCTCGCGCTGCACGGGCGACATCTGCGGCTTGTCCTTCGGCGGCATTTCTTCGAGCGAGATTTGCTCGATGACGCCCTGCCAGATTTTCGGATGCTTGATGACTTCCGCGAGCGACGTGAAGCGTTCCAAATCCAGATCGCCCTTGTGCTTCTCGGTCGAGTGGCACGTCAGGCAATACTCCTTGAGCAACGAACGCACCGGCGTGGCAAACAACTGCGCGGCATCGGGCGGCGCGGCGGCGAAGAGGGCGAGCGGAGCCAGCAGCGTGAGCGCGGCGAGCCGGAGGCTGTTGGTGATGCAGGGCGCGGAACGCATGGTCTTCAACTCGACGAATTCATGGGGCCGTCATTCATGTTCTTCCAGCCAGCGCAGCGTAGTGGGGCAGGCGTCCCGCCTGCCTTAGTCCGATGGCCGTCCCGGCTGCCGAAGAGGAACACCAGCCGGGACGGCCCGTGGACAAGTGGCAGCCTGGACGACTGCCCCACTGCGGCCTCACGCGAAATACGGACGCAACACATTCCCTGCGACGCGCAGGGCGCGTTTCCGTCCAGCGAAGTCTTTGCCGAACGTCTCGTCCTCGACCTCGATGCAGACCGGGCCGTCGTAGCCCACGGCCAGGAGCGCGCCCATGAACTTTGCCCAGTCCAGCTCGCCGAAGCCGGGGATGCGCGGCTGATGAAAATGTTTCGGCAATCCGAGCGTGCCCCAGTCGTCGTACGCGGCGCGGTCGAACAAAACGTCCTTGGCGTGGATGTGGAAAAGTTTGGACGCGAACTCACGCAGCGGCTGGAAGGCGTCGAAGCGCAGCAGCACCGGGTGCGAGGGATCGTAGTTCAGTCCGAAGTTCTTCGAGGGAATGTCGCTGAACATCCGCCGCCAGATCGCGGGACACATCGCGAGATTTTTTCCGCCGGGCCATTCGTCATCCGAGAAGAGCATCGGGCAGTTCTCGATGCCGACCTTGATGCCGTGGTCTTCGGCGAAGGCGATGAGCGGCTTCCAAGTTTTCAGGAAGCGCGGCCAGTTGTCGTCCACACTCTTCGTCCAGTCACGGCCCACGAAGGTGTTCACGTTCTTCAGCCCGAGTTTTTCCGCCGCCGCGATCACGCGCTTGATGTGGTTCACCGCCACGCGCGCGACTTCGGGATTGGGATCGAGCGCGTTCGGATAGTAACCGAGCGCGGACATGCTCACGCCGTGCTGCGCGCACAAGGCGTTGGCGTCGTCGGCCTGCGCCTGCGTGAAGCGCGTGACGTCGAGGTGGGTGACGCCCGCGTATTTGCGCTCAGCCTTGCCCACAGGCCAGCACATGACTTCGACGCAGGAGAAATTTTCCGCGCGTGCGAGCTGGAGAACTTCCGCAAACGAAAGCTCCGGGACGATGGCGGTGACGAATCCGAGTTTCATGGTGGGGATGGTTTAGCTTTTACTGCCGGCCTTGCGCCAGCCCGAAGCGGAGCGCGGACCGCTGAGTCCGCGTGTTTCTGAGGATGAACCACGGAAGACACGGAAAACACGGAAGGGAAACAAGGCGATAAAACGTCAGTTCTTCTTTCCGTGCCTTCTGTGTTTTCCGTGGTTGAAAAAAAGGGTTCAGCAACAC
>JANNGC010000546.1:0-10779 GCA_031380445.1 Pedosphaera sp. | reverse complement strand
CGATCATGCCCGCGACGGCGCGCAGTCTGGACTTGTCGGTCGGTTTGTTTCGCGATGATCGATTGAACGCGGAGAAGAACGCGCGCGCGGCGGCGCGTTACCTGCGCCAACTGCACGGACGTTTCAAAGACTGGCGGCTGGCGCTGGCGGCCTATAATTGCGGCGAGGGCCGCGTGGCCGGACTGCTCAAGAAGCATCAGGGCAAAACCTACGACGACATCAACCAGTTCCTGCCCACCGAGACGCAGATGTACGTGCCGAAGTTCGAGGCCACGTTGCGCAAGCATGAGAAGCTGGCCATGCGGGATTTGAAAATGCCGAAAGCTTGACCCGGTGCGCGCGCAGGAGCGCGGACCGCCCTGTCCGCGCGGGCCAAGCAAACGACAGGTCAAGGTTTTGAAAAGCTTGCGAACACGCGGACTCGGCGGTCCGCGCTCCGATACCGTGTCTTTCGCGGTTCATTCACCGGCCGGATTTAGGTGGAACGGTTCGTTGCTTCCCGGCGCGCGGGTGCGCTAGGCTCCCCGACCGGGTGACAACCCGGAAACTCGTATGACAACCAAACTTTTTTCTGAACTGGGTATTTCACCCGAAGTGCTCAAGGCCATCGACAAGCTCGGCTTTGAGCAGGCGTCGCCGATTCAGGCCGAGGCCATCCCGGTGCTGATGTCCGGGCGCGACGCCGTGGGGCAGTCGCAAACCGGCTCCGGCAAGACCGCCGCGTTCGCCATTCCCGCCATCGAGAAAACCGATCCGGCGCAGAAGGCCGTGCAGGTGCTCATCCTTTGCCCGACGCGCGAACTCGCCGTGCAGGTCTGCGAGGAGACGCACAAGCTCGCGCTCTTCAAACGCGGCATCACGCCGATCCCGATTTACGGCGGGCAGTCGTACGAGCGGCAGTTCTGGGGCTTGAAGCAGGGCGCGCAAATCGTCATCGGCACGCCGGGGCGCGTCATGGATCACATGCGGCGCGGCACGCTGCGGCTCGACACGCTGAAGATGGTCATCCTCGACGAGGCGGACGTGATGCTGAACATGGGTTTCCGCGAGGACATCGAGACGATTCTCAAGGACGCGCCCAAGGAGCGGCAGACGGTGTTCTTCTCGGCCACGATGCCGCGACCGATTCGCGACCTGATCGAAAAATTCTCCAAGGAACCCGTGACGGTGAAGCCCGAGCAGAAGGCCATGACTGTGCCGACGGTCGAGCAGGTGTATTACGAAGTGGATCGGCGCTTCAAAGTCGAGCTGCTCACGCGGCTGATTGACATTCACGACTACAAGCTCGGCATCGTCTTCTGCAACACCAAGCGCATGGTGGACGACCTCGTGGATCATTTGAACGCGCAGGGTTACTCCGCCGACCGCCTGCACGGCGACATGACGCAGGGAATGCGCGACCGCGTGATGGGCAAGTTCCGCAAGTCGGGCCTCGAATTTCTTGTCGCCACCGATGTCGCCGCGCGCGGTATTGACGTGGACGACATCCAGGTCGTGTTCAACTACGACCTGCCGTATGACCCGGAGGATTACGTGCATCGCATCGGGCGCACGGGCCGCGCGGGGCGCAGCGGGCGGGCGATCTCGTTCGTGGCCGGGCGCGAGCTGTTTCAAATCCAGCACATCGAACGCTTCACCAAGACGCGGGTGCAGCGCGGAAAAATTCCCACCGAAGGCGAAGTGGAACAGGCGCGCTCCGGCGCGTTCCTCGACAAGCTGCGCGCCACGCTCAAAGGCAACGAGTTCGTGAAACAGGATCGCATGATCGAGACGCTGCTGGAGGAAGGTTTCACCTCCACGGACATCGCCTCGGCGCTGATTCATCATTTACAGAGCAACGAAAGCGCGCCGGCCAAGCCGACGGAATCGCGCGAAGAACTTGGCGGCCGCGACGAGCGCCGCGATGACCGCCGCGATGATCGTGGGCGCGGCATGGAACGGCGCGATGATCGTCCGACCCGTCCGGATCGTCCGGCTCCGCGTGACTTTGATCGGCGTGGGCCGCGTGATGAGGGTGTCGGACGTTTCGGCCCGCCGCCGCGCCAGGAATGGCGCAGAGACGAACCGCGTCGCGATGAACCGCGCGTACCCGCCGCCGCTAAGCGGACGACACCGTGGAAGCCCGCGCCCGTGGCTAAACCCGCCGCCGCGCCCACGCCGATTGCACCCAAGGAAATTTCTGCCGCACCGGCCGCTGAAATTCCTGCGGTGAAACCGGCCCCGCGCAAAGAATTTACACCCAAGCCTGCGCCCGCCAAGGCCGTCGGCGCACCCAAGGAAAGTCGTGCCACACCGCCTGAGAAGACGCGCCTCTACATCAACGTCGGCAGCGCGATGGGCGTGACCGCCCAAGACGTGGTGGGAGCGATCATGGGCGAGACGGGATTGCAACAGGGCGTGGTCGGCACGATTGACATTCGCGACCGGCACCTCTTCGCCGACGTGTCGAGCGAACACGCCAACAGCATCATTGCCAAACTGAACCGCACGCGCATCAAAGAGAACCGCGTGAAGGTGAAAGTGGCGTGAGGGGCCGAGCCTGAAGTGGCGAATCCAAGACGGCTGCTGACCCTGACGAGAACCCGAAAAAGAAAGGTTGGTGGAGCCTAAGGGATTCGAACCCTTGACCCCCACAATGCCATTGTGGTGCTCTACCAACTGAGCTAAGACCCCAACCGGGCGGCGAAGGTATGGAGGGACGCGGAGCTTGTCAAAAGGTGTTTTCGAGTTTGGTGATCCGAGGAAAGGAACCGAAATGGTGGGCACGACAGGGGTCGAACCTGCACGGATTACTCCATTGGATCCTAAGTCCAACGCGTCTGCCAATTCCGCCACGCGCCCGCACCGATCCGGAGTATCGGCCGTCGGGCGAAAGCTGTAAATGGCGGAGTCAGCCGCAGCGGGTGCCAAGGGCACAATCACGCTCCGCAATTCTCCTTTGCCGCTCCGCGCACCCGCCCCTTACAGTCGCGCCTCGAATGAAACCGAAGCAGCCGTTTGATTCCATCGAAGCCGTCATCGCCGATTTGCGCGCGGGGAAAATGGTCATCGTGGTAGACGACGCCGACCGTGAGAACGAGGGCGACCTCATCATGGCGGCGGAGAAGGTCACGGCGGCGGCGGTTAATTTCATGGCGAAGTTCGGGCGCGGACTCATCTGCGTGCCGACCACCGGCGAGCGTTTGAAGCAACTGGGCGTGGAGGAAATGGTCTCGCGCAACCGCGAGAGCTTCAAAACGGATTTCCAGGTCAGCGTGGACGCGGCGAAAAACATTTCCACCGGCATCAGCGCCGCGGATCGCGCGCGCACCATTCAAATCATGGCCGACCCGACGGCGCTGCCGGAAGACCTCGTGCAGCCGGGGCATGTATTTCCTTTGCGTGCGAAAGCAGGCGGCGTGTTGCAACGCGCCGGTCATACGGAGGCAGCGGTGGATTTGGTGCGCTTCGCAGGCTGCCGGCCCATCGGCGTGATTTGCGAAATCATGCGCGACGACGGCGAGATGGCGCGGCTGCCGGAACTGCAGAAGTTCAGACGCAAGCACAAGCTGAAGATTTGCACCATCGAGGAGCTGATCAAATTCCGCCGTGCCAAAGAGCGCCTCGTCGAGCGCGTCGAATCCATCCAGATGCCGACCGACTACGGCGATTTCCAGCTCACGCTCTACCGCTCGACGCTCGACGGCCAAAATCATCTCGCGCTCGTGAAGGGCGACGTGGCCGGGAAGAAGGACGTGCTCGTGCGCGTCCACAGCGAATGCCTGACCGGCGACGTGTTCGGTTCGCGGCGCTGCGATTGCGGGCCGCAGTTGCATCAGGCCATGAAGCAGATTTCCGAAGCGGGCCGCGGCGTGATTGTGTACATGCGGCAGGAGGGCCGAGGCATCGGACTCGCGCCGAAGATTCAGGCGTACAAGTTGCAAGAGGGTGGACTGGACACGGTGGATGCGAATTTGAAACTGGGTTATCCGATGGATTTGCGTGAGTACGGACTGGGCGCACAAATCCTCGTGGACCTCGGGCTGAAGAAAATTCGCCTGCTCACGAACAACCCAAAGAAGATCGTTGGGCTCGAAGGCTACGGATTGGAAATCACCCAGCAGGTGCCGATTCGCATCAAGGCGAACCCGCACAACCAGAAGTATCTCGACACGAAGCGCGCGAAGCTGGGGCATTTGATTTAATCACCGATTCTATTCCCATCACACCATGCTCAAGGAAATCAAAGTCACCGGCGTGAAGAAAACCGGCGGACGCTTCGCCATCGTCGCCTCGAAATACAACGCGCAATACGTGGACGCCATGCTGCGGGCCGCGACGGCCATTCTGAAAAAAGCAGGCGCGAAAGAAATTCAGATCATCCACGTGCCGGGCGCGTTTGAAATTCCCGTGGTGGTGTCGAAGCTCGCGAGCGCTTTGCCCGCGCCCTCCGCCATCATCTGCCTCGGCGTAATCCTGCGCGGCGCGACCACGCACGCGCAGGTCGTGAGCGAAGTCGTGAGCCAGCAGCTCGGTGACATCGCGGTGCGGACGTGCGTGCCGGTCATCCATGAAGTGCTGCTGCTGGAGAACGAGCCGCAGGCGCGCGAACGCTGCCTGAGCAAGACGCACAATCGCGGCGCGGAAGCCGCCCTTACGGCGCTGGAGATGAGCGCGCTGCTCGCGCGGCTGTAGCACGATTGCCCCCTACTTCCGCTCGTAGATCAACGTGCCAAGCGTGAAGTTCAGCTTCTCCTGATCGCCGGTCACGTCGCTGATCGTCCCGAGGAAATCGCCGGCGCGGTTCAGCAGGTCGGCGCGCTTGTCGCTCTCGCTCACGATGCGGAGCAACTGGTGTTCGGTCACGCCGAGACCGGGGCCGGTCACGTCGTTGTTGTCCTGCATCTCGATCCAGAACTCCACGCGCGTGCCTTCGGCCAGCGGCGGCTGGAAGTCGCGGATGTTCCACTCGTAACGGTTCTTCAACTCCTTCACCGAGTTTGTGCCGAGATCGAGTTCGATGGTTTTGATTTCCGCGTCCTCGGATTCGCCCACGCGATAGCGCAACCGCGCGAGCGCGATGCGGAAATCATCCGACGCCTCGAAGCCAATCGGCTGCACGGCCTGGCGCGTGACCAGTTCTTCGCGGCGGTCGGGATAAACAATCTTCACCTTCGGCGCGCGGTCGGGAATCACGTCAATGCGATAGACCGCCGCGTCGCGCGACGCCATGCCGTCCGTGTCGAGCATCTCGACGGAGAAGCCGGTCAGCCCTTTGGCCGGGATGGCGAACTCGCCGCGCCACTCGCGCGGATTCTGCGCGTTCGCCTGCATCGGCACGTCATTGCTCAAGCCTGTGAGGTGAAGATGCGCCTTCTGCAAATCGCGCGTCGCCGTGACGACGAGCGCCAGCCTGCTGCCCGCAAGCAACGTAAGATCGCCGAGCGCACGCTTCGTCTTCGGAAGCGCGGTGTAAGCGGGAAAAGTTTGCTCGCACTGAATCGAAGCCGTGGTCGGACGCGGCACCACGCTGACGTGGTACGTCCGGCTCACACCGTCGTTCAGCCGGACCGTGTAATCGAAAGGTTGCTGCACATTCTCCAGTGCGCGCACGAATTTGCCGTCCTTGTCCTGGTCCAACGGGTAGTCCAGCGTGCGTTGGCCGGAAGTTTTCACGATGAGTTGGCCCGCCGCCGGCACCACGCCGCGCGCCCGTGCCTCGATGCGAATCGAATCACCCAGCCCGATGCGCGTGTCGCCGGTCAGGACTTCCACGCGCGTGTGACGCGGCACCAACGTGGAGGAGAGGAAAGCACGCTTGAGCAAATCCCGGCTCACTTCGCCGCCAGACATGAACGCAAACAAGCCCAGCGCGAGCACCGCCACCGCGCACGCCGAGACTTTTTTCAGCTCCCTCGTCGGAATGATTTCCGTGAAGTCGAGCGGAGCCGCCAGTTCCTCCGTCTCCGCAATGGTCATGCGCGCGAGCGAGACCGCCGCACCGGGCGGCAGCGCGCCGGGACGGGAGAATTGAACCGAGGAAATAAGCCGCGAACGGAATTGCGGCCGCGCCCGCTCGACACGGAGCGCCACGGTGTCGTCATCCGGCTGATGGCGAATCGGCCGCACGACGAAACGCCAGACGATGAAACTGGTCACGCCGAGCGTGAGCACAAGCGTGATGGCCCGCGCGGTCAAAGGAAAATCCAGCCACCAGTCACAGAGCATCGCCGCCGCGAGCAGGATGATGAACGCGCCCACCGCCATCCCCGCGCCCGTACCCGCCGCCACACCGACGTGCTTTCGGCGCACGCCCGCGAGCTTCGCCGCGAGCAAGGTGCTTGGGGCGAGACGGAGTTCGGTGTTGGACGGTTCTGTGATCATCTTCACTGGGTGAACGTCTCGCACGGTCCGTCTTGAATCCTGAAAGGATTTGGAGAATCCAGCCCAGCGTTGCGTCGCCGAGACGCTACGCTGGGTTTACAATGTGATGAGTCCATCAACCCTGTAAGGGTTGAATCACGGGGCGAGGTGCGGTGCGATGATTCAACCCTTACAGGGTTGGGAAATGATTTGGAATCGCCACCCAGGGTAGCCTCGCGGACTCGGCAACCCTGGGCTAGATGATTCAATCCTTTCAGGATTGGAAATCGGCGTGGCGCGTCGAGTTTGCTGGCGTGCGTTCTCATTTCAAATGCGACATCTTTCTCAGCACCCACTCGCCAGCTAGCACCAGCAGCATGAGGAGGAAATACAGCGGCGATGACCACAGCTCCACTTCAAGCGGTGACTTCACGCGCTCGGTCTTGGCAGCAATGGTGTCGGGCAGTTTGAACAAATCCTCTTCGCGAAAGAACGCGCCGCGTGTGGTCGTCGCAAGGTCGCGCAGCATCGCCTCGTTCATCGCGGTTTCGCCGAACTCGAATTTTGGTTCCGTCACGAGAAAATCGAGCGGCGTGTTCAAGTCCTGCTCCATGAAGAACTGATACTGGCCCGCGAGCGGCGCGATGAATTCGCCGCGATACAACCCCGGATGATCCGGCGCGGAACGCAGAATCACTTCCGTTTGCTTGCCGCCGCCGCGCAGTCCGAACACGCCTTTCACCGACGGCTCCTGCAACGGCTCCGCACCCGGCGTCTGCAAGCGCGCGAAGACCAGCACGCGCTCGCCGGTCACGTAACTCTTCTTGTCCGTCGAGAGCCGCGTGCGCTTCGATCCGCCGAGGACGTGCAGCATGGCCATGCGCTGCGCGACCTGTCCCCAGAGCGTGCTGTAATAAAGATCGCCGACATTCTTGCGCCAGCGCCAGGTGTTATCGGTGCCGACGTACATGACCTGGCCCTGGCCGTATTGCTGCATCGCGACCACGGGCATTTTGCCAAAGCGCGATTCCTTGCCGGGATCGGGATCGACGAGCAGCACCTCGGCGGCGGGCTTGGGGCGTGAAACTTTTGCGACCCAATACACCGGCGGCAATTGCTTCCACACCGCCGCGCTCTCGGCCTCGCGATCCGAGAGGCGCATCATCAGGTTCGCGCGCCCGGCGGCGGTGAGTTCGAGACGCACCGGCTTATCCGCCACCGGTTCCGTCGCGGTCAAAGCCACGCCGTCAAATTCCACCGGCAGCATTTTGTCCAGCACCGTGCGGCGATAGGCGTGGGGCGAAAACTTTTTCCCCGCCAGCATCACGAACGAGCCGCCCAGTTCGGAGACGAAGTAGCTGATGGTCTCCATCTGGTTCGGCGAAAGCTTGCGCGGATCGATGTCGCCGAAGATCACGAGGTCATACTTGCCCATCTCCTCGCGCTGCGACGGAAACTGATCGACGTAGGGCGAGTTCGTGCCGCGCGCGATGGCCGGATCCGACTCGACAAGAAAACATTTCAAGTCCACGCGCCGGTCGCGCATCAGCATCGCCTGCAAGTAACGGAACTCCCAGCGCGGCGACTGGTCGGCGAGCAGCACGCGGATTTTCGAATCCACGACCTTGATGCGCTGCGTCGCGCTGTTGTTCTCCGCCACCGTCTCATCCGTGCGCGGCTCGATGGACGCGGTGAGATCAAATTCCCCCTGCGTTAGCGGCGTGAAGCCTAGTTCCACCACTTGCTCGCCGTCCGCGCCAAATTGAATCTCCTTCTCCGCCACGGTCGTGCTGTTGAGTTGCAGCTTCACGCGTGCGGACTGACCGCTCAGACCTTGCGAACGCACGCGCACCGTCACGGCCACTTCGTCTTTGATGAACGTGACGTCGGGCGCAAAAATGTTCGCCACGATGATGTCGCGCGGCGAGGTGATGCCGACGCCGTAAATGTAGAGCGGCACGCCCTCGGCACGCAGCATCATGGCCGCCTCGCGCGGCTGCGAGCCGCTGTTGTTCGCGCCGTCGGTCACGAGCACCACGCCCGCAAGCGGCTGGCCGCGCTTGCGATTGATGACCTCGCGCAAGGAATCGCCGATGGGCGTGAGCGGGCTGGCGGGCGCGAGTTTTTCAATCCAAGTGTAGTCGTCAATTTTCCGCGTGGCGTTGGTCTTCGTCTCCGGCTGCGGCAACTGCGCCACGCCCTGGCCGAAGGTGAACGGATCGAGATCGAAGTTCTTCTCCAAACGCGGCAGGAGATTGAGCCTTGGATTCTTCAGCGCATCCTTCACCAACTCAATGCGCGCAATCTGCTCGTGATCCTTCGCGCGCAAGGCGTCGAGGTTTTGGCCCAGCCCCTTGCTCGGATCGAGGGCGTTGCGCGCGAGTGCGGCGCGCTTCTGGTCCGCCGTGTCGAGGCGCGGGTCTTTGATGTTCATGCTCGTGGAATCATCAATCAAAACCACGAGCGAACGTCGGATGCTGCCTTCAATGGTCAGCGCAAGAATCGGCCGCAGCAACAGCCCGAGCACGAGCGCGAAGAACGCGAGGCGCAGCGCGGTGAGCAGAACTTTGCGCGGACGCGACAGTGTCGCCGGAGCTTTCGCGTAGCTCCACCAAGTCAGCAGTCCGAACACGATGGCCGCGAAAACAACCCACGGCATTCCCACGCCGCCGCGAAAAGCGAACGAACTTTCGCTGACGGCAATGGCGTCGTTGAGCGGAGCGCCGATGAGTCGCAAGAGCAGTTCAGTCATGCGTCATTTGCTCTTGCTGAACCACCACCCCAGCACCGTCTCCATGCCCGCGATCAGCAACGCGAGGATGACGAGGGGCAGCCAGAACTCCGCGCCGCTGCGCGCCTGCAACATCTGATCGCGCAACGAGACGTTCGGCGCCCACTCGACCAAATGGGCCACGGAACTCAGGAGTTTCTTTTGTTCGGAGGAAAGCTCGTCGAGCGACGGTTCGCCTGCATCCGGCTGCGCGGCGAAACGCAGCGCGCCGCGCGTGTCGCCCACGGCTACTTCGTAGATGCCGCTCAAGTCGGTGTGGTCGTATTGCAACGTCGGCCAGCCGTTGATCATTTCGATGCGGCGCTGTTCGAGCAGCGCGTCCGTGGCGCGCGGCTTGAAGATGCGCGCCTCCTGATCGAGCAGCTCGGACGCGAGGCGGCGCGTGAACTTTTGGCCGACGCGCACGTTCAAGCCTTCGTCCTGCCGCGCGATCATCGCGCCGAGCGTGCGGTGCAGCAGCGGCACGAACGAGGGGCGCACGGGAAAATCATTCCACGCCGTGTCCGCCGTGCTGGCAAACATCACGACTCGGCCAAGGCCGAACGTGCGTTCGATGATGGCGGGCGAGCCGTGGCTGAACTTGGCGACGACTTGCGGCGGACCGGCTTCTTCTGGAGCGCCGTTCTCCAGAACGGCGCGATCCGGTGTCGTCTCGGCAAGCGCCGATTTGGAAATCGGCGCTCCATTCGTCAGCGGCACCAAATCATACGCGCGATAAAATCTCACCGATGACAGCCGCCCCGCGTTTGGATCGTTCCAGAGCGAAACGATTTCGTGATCCAGCCCACGATCCTGCATCGTGAAATAGTCCGTGTCCTGTTCCGCATTACCGCGCGTGGGGCCGAGGGTAGCGGGGAGCAGGCGGAGTTTGCCGGCCAACTGTTCGTTGTAGAACGCGGTGGTGATTTTATCGCCGAGGAAAACCATCAGCCCGCCGCCGCGCCGGACGTATTGCTCCAAATTTTTCGCGACTGGCTCCGCGAAGCTCGCCACGTTCGCCAGCACGACGGCGTCGAAGTCGTCCAAGCGCGCGGTGGCAAACTCCGGCGCGGCGAGGCGCGTGGTCTTGATGAAATAATTCGGCTGCTCGCCCGACGGAACCGGCACGAGTGCGTGGCGGAGGAAGAATGTTTCGCTGTCGCGCGGCTCGGTGCCGGGGTCGCCGTCCACGAGTAGCACGCGTACTTCCTTGATGGCGCGGACGGCCAGCGTGCGGCGGTCGTCGGCCGGCAGGCGGTCTTCCGGGATGCGGGCGACGACGGAATGAAAGCCCTCTGCACGCAGCTTGGCGAAGAGCGCGACGCTCTTGCTGCCGCCGGGCGGGAGCGAATCAATCGTGAACTCATCGCTCGGCGGCTCGTTGTCCACGCTGAGGCTGACGCGCACGTTACTCACAGCTTCGCGCCCGAAATTGCTCACGCGCGCCTCGAAGCGCACGGGCTGGTTTACCGGCGCGAGGCCGCTGGCATTGCGGAGATCGGTCACGGCGAGATTGCGCTCCTCGTGTTCGCTGACGAGCACGACGTGTGAGCGGATGTCGCGCTGCGAGGCTTCGAGAAGTTTTTGTATCTCGGTCATCTGCTTCCAGCCCGTGAGCTGGCCGTCGGTGACGAGGTAAATTTCCTTCCGCAAGCCGACGCGCGGCT
>JANNGC010000543.1:0-4848 GCA_031380445.1 Pedosphaera sp. | reverse complement strand
CGACTGATCTCAGCGCGAGCAGTTCCACCTCAAGGACGCAGAACTCGACCCTCACGCCTTCGGCAGCACCCAGATGTTCCGGTAGAAGACCGGATTGCCGTGCCCCTGCAATTGAAAGCCGCCGCCCGCCGGGACTTCCTTCATGCCGCCGCCGGGAGTCTCTTTCTTCAACTCCAGCTTGTCGTGGATCACCACTCCGTTGTGCTTCACGGTCACGGTGGTGTTGGAAACTTTCTTCCCGGACTCGTCGAACTTCGCCGCCGTCACCTCGATGTCGTAGGTCTGCCAGGTGAGCGGCGGGTAGCACATGTTCACGAGCGGTTTCGCCTGCTGATAAAACCCGCCGCACTCGTTGTTCTCCCCCTTGAGTCCGAAGCTGTCGAGCACCTGGCACTCGTAGCGGTCGAGCAGATACACGCCGCTGTTCCCGCGATCCTGGCCGCGTCCGAGCGGCTTGAAGGGCAGCAGAAATTCCAGATGCAGCGTGAAGTTCGTGAACACTTTCTTCGTGCTCGTGCCGGCTTGGAGCAAACTGCGCTCGTCCACATGACCGCCTTTCCATTCGCCCACGCCGCTGCCGTCGAAGAGCACCACCGCGCCCGTCGGCGGCTTCAAACCTTCGGTCGGACTTTGGCGGGAAACTTTCTCCATCGTCCATGGCCCGCCCGCGTCGCTCTTGATGCTGATCTTTCCCGCCGCCAGTTCCGCGCGGTAATTGTTCGTGCTGGTGAAAACGATTTTACCGTCCGCGCGCTGGCCGTTGATCTCCTGCTTGAACTCCTTGTCCCAGCCGTCGCCCGGCAGTCCGCCGCGATACGAGACCATGCGAAACCGGTCCGCGCCGAGCGCGATGACCTGCGCGCCGCCCCAGTCATTCTTGTATTCGCCCTGGTCGAGATAGTCCTGACCGGCTTTGGTGGCGTCGGTGAAAGTTTCCGCCGGCGGCTGGGCCGGCGCGGCGGGTTTCGGCGTTTGATCCGCCGCGAAAACGGCGGCGGTCAGGAGCAGCGGGAGGAGGAGAAGGTGTTTCATAATTTTGTGCGTCGGCAGTTACCGACGGGCGACGGCGGGAAAAATTCGCCGCAACTCCGCGTGGAGGGACAGACCCGGAGCGCCGGTCTTCGACCCGGCGCGAAGGAATCCGGCCACCGCGAGCCGGGTCGGAGACCGGCGCTCCAAGAGCGGGCATCGGGCGATAAAGCTACGGGCTGAGTTGCACGGCGCGGTAGAAGCGGTGGGTGGGCGGACTGCTCGCATCGAAGTATTCCAGCGCGCAATCCGCCGCCGTGTTCGTCTGGAGCGGCAGCCAGTTCACGAGATTCGTGGAGGCTTCGAGCGCGTAGGTTTTTCCCGGCCGGCTCGCGAGCCGCAGATGCGCCACGCCATTCGTGCGCGACAATTCCCGCACGCGCGGCACCGGGTCGCCCTCCACGCGCCAGAGTCCGGTGCTGGCGTCGCTCACGAGGATGCGTCCGTCCGGCTGGAGCGCGAGCGCGGTGACATCGTATTGGTCCGGCGCGGGATCGAAGGTCTGGTCGAGTGAACCGTCGCTGTTCAGCCGCGCGAGTCCGAAACGCGCGTGGCCCTGCACGTTGGTGAAGCTGCCGCCGATGACGATGCGGCCGTTGGGCTGGAGCAAAATCTTTTTAATGCTTCCGCCCATGATGATCCCCGGATCAAACGTGCTGTCCATCGAACCGTTTGGTTGGAGCCTGACCAAACTTGCGCGCGGAGCGCCGCCCACTTGGGTGAAATTTCCCAGCACCAGAATGCTCCCGTCCGGCTGGGCTTTGATTTGCGAGGTGCTGAATTGTGATGCCTCACTTCCATCCAACAGGGCGACGGCGGGCGCGAAGGCCGGGTCAATGGCTCCGTTAGTTTCCAACCGGATCAGTCCCGGACAAAGCTGGCCGCTGAAATTGGTGAACACGCCGCCGAGGAGAATCTTCCCGTCCGGCTGCAAACCGAGCGCCCGTGCGCCGGCTCCTGTTTCAGAAAACTCCGCGCCGGTGCCGGGTTGGAAATCCGGATCTCGAGGTCCGTCCGGCAGCATCCGGTAGATGCCGGCGTGCTTGGGCGCAGTCTCTGGAATCCTGGTGTAGGCGTCCCGCGCCGAGAGGATGCGGCCATCCGGTTGCACCAGAAGGTCGGCCACCCCAAGGCGTTCGTAGTCACTGATCGGACTCGTGAACCGTGTAGAGATGACAAACCCGTTGTCCATTTGCCCGGAGGGAAGGACACGGAACAACCAGGGCGTAATATCCCAAGAGGGGAATGCCGAACTGGTGCCGGCCATGAGTAAATTTCCATTTCGATCCGCCGCCAGCGCCGTGTTGGCGATGACCAGATAAAATTGATCCGGAAAGGGAAAAGAGAAATCTGAAACGATCTGGCCGTCCGCCTCCAGCAGGGTTGGACTGTAATAGAGCGTGGCAATTCTTCTATTGGGCATGACCGCGACAAAATTAGCGGGCTGGCCGCCAATGAAACTTTGATCCCGTTGGCCCGCCGCATCATTTCCATGGACGGTCACGACCGCCTGAGTGTCCACGCCCAGCGCACCGCCTGCGGAGGGATTTCGCAACGCGACGATGAATTGACGTGCGTTGGTCAGCCCACATTGGTCGATCAGCGGTATCTTCAGCGCGGCGAGGTGCGTGTTGGTTGGAAAATGGAGCGTGCCCATCGGAGCACCGTAATTAACGCCCGACAGGGCCGTTCCATCGCTGGCGAAGTATTCTACGCTTAACGGGCCGGTCCCATCGTCGTGCCGCCGCACCGGCAGCACCACGAACGCGGAATGCTCACTCACGATGACATTCGTTTCCACAAAGGCCATCCCGGCGTCGTTGTCCAAAACGGAGGCAAAGACGTTCGTGTTCACTCCCAATTTTGAACCGGACGAAGCATTGCTCAGGTCAAAATAGATCGTCTCGGTTCCCTCCACGAGGCCGTCGTTCAGCAGCGTGACCCCAACGTAGGCAGACACTTGCCCGGTTTGAAATATCGCGGTGCCGCTGGCGGACACGTAATCGAGACCGGCGGTGGCGGTGCCGTCCGTTGTGAACCAGTCCACGGTGGCAGGAAGCGTCAGGGTGCCGCTCCGGCGAATCACGGCTGACAGGCTTCCCTCTGATTCATAGGGCAGGGTGGCGTAGGCCCATTGAATGGTGCTGTCCACGTCATCAATGGAGAGCGGGGCATTGGTCCGCGCGCCGAGGGCCGAGCCTGGGCCTGCGTTCGTCAGCAGAAGATGCGCGGTCTCAATTCCCTCCGTCAATGCGTCGGCCAGAATCGTCACCGTGAACGTCTTCTGCGTCTCGCCCGGTTGAAAAATTAGCGTGCCGTTCGTGGCGAGGAAATCCGTCCCCGCCGTGGCGGTGCCGGTCACGACGCGGAAATCCACTGACACCGCGCCTTCGCCGGTGGCCTGGAGCCGCACGCCGATGGTCGCAAGTCCCACGGGCTCGCTCGTCGCGTACGTGTCCGCCGTGAACTCGAAGCCCGTGTCGTCGCTCGCGATGGTCACGGTGAGGTTTGACACTCCGACGAGTGTGGCGGGCGCGGTGGCATTGGTGAGGGCCAGGAAAAAAGTTTCATCCGTTTCCGGCCGCCGGTCATTAAGGATAAGGACGGACAGGGCCAGAATTTTCGCCGTCTCCTGCGGCGCGAAAGCCAATGTGCCGATGGCGGACGTGTAGTCCGCCCCGGCGATGGCGCTGCCTTGGCGCGTGGTGAAATCTACTTGAGCCGCCCCGGCGTAATCGCCCCGGCGCGTCACGGTCACGGCGGTCTGGCCCGCCGTCTCGTTGACGAAGAGGTTGCTCGCGGTGAGCTGGATTTGCGGCCCGGGCATGAGCAGCGTGCCGGTGTTCAAGCGCGCGATGCGCCCGGCGGACAGGCCCATGATGCTGCCAAAATCTCCCGCCACCAGCGTCTGCCCGTCGGGCTGGACGAGGATGGTGTTCACCTCAAAGCCCGCGTCCGCGCGAAAGGAATCCGCCGCGCCATTCGTCCCGAGCCGCGCGAGGTAGTAGCGATCCGCGCCACCGGCGAAAGTGAAGCTGCCGCCGATCCAGACCTGGCCGTCCGGCGCCAGCGCGACGGCGCGGATGGAAGTTCCGGGAGTTTCCCCGCTGTCGAAATCATTGTCC
The DNA here is from genome assembly GCA_031380445.1 of Pedosphaera sp. Lineage (GTDB taxonomy): Bacteria > Verrucomicrobiota > Verrucomicrobiia > Limisphaerales > SIBH01 > JANNGC01. The sequence goes on along the minus strand of JANNGC010000543.1, from coordinate 694 downwards.
GCCGGGCCGTTCGCCTGCGCGCGGGCCACGCCAGAGTGGACGTAGCCGTCGTATTGAGCGAAGTCGCCGCCGAGCAGAATTTTACCATCCGCCTGCACGGCGACCGAGCGCACCTGCCCGTCGGCCCCGCTGCCCGGATCAAAGGTGAGATCGAGCAGGCCGTTCGTTTGCAAGCGGCCAATGTTGCGGCGCGTGTAGCTGTCGAGCGTGCTGAACGAACCGCCCACGAGAATTTTTCCGTCCGGTTGCAGGGCGAGCGCGCGGACATTTCCATTCGCGCCGTTGCCGGTGAAGCTGGCGTCGAGCGAGCCGTCGCTGTTCAGCCGCGCGATGCGGTTGCGGGTCTGCCCGGCGACTTTGGTGAAGCGGCCCGCGATGATGATTTTCCCGTCCGGCTGCACGAGGAGGGCGCGCAGGCTGTTGTTCACGGAGACGTTGGGAAAATTCGTGTCGAGTCCGCCGCCGGGTTTTAATTTTACGACCAAGTTGAAATCGCCGCCGAGGAACAAGCTGTCATCGGCGGCGGACCCCACGGCGTACACAGCCCCGTTGAGCGCGATGTCGGCAAAATTAAAACTGGCATCCACCACGCCGTCCGGTTGCAGCACGGCGAGATAGTTCCGCCCCGGCACGTTGTTGAAACTGGTGAACTGTCCGCCCACCAGGATGCGGCCGCCCGGCGTCAGCCCCAGCG
>JANNGC010000665.1:0-1751 GCA_031380445.1 Pedosphaera sp. | reverse complement strand
ATGATGCAGGCGAAACTAAGTGCGAGAGCGAAGCTGTTAAGCAAACGCCGTGGTGTTGAGGTGTTCAGTGTTTTCATTTTTCCGTTTTCACTCCCACTCCCGCGTCAGGATGCGATGCCACGATTTGCCAGACGGTTTTCTGAATCGTCGCCGCCAGCGCAGGGTCAATCTTCCCATACGGCGCAGTGGGCAAACCAACTGGCGACTGCTTCAGCAACGTGGCGAAGTAAGTGCAACCCACCAGATAAGATCCCGCTTCGTTCAAATGGATACCGTCTTTGTAGAACTGATAGATGCTCGTGTAGCCGGGCACCTTGCCCGCCTTCATCTGCGTGTGGAGTTCGTTCATGACATGGCCGACCGGCACCAGCAACGGCGGCTTTTTCAAGAACGACGTTTCTTTGCGGACCTCAGTGAGGAGCTGATCAAAGTAATCGTGCGTCTCGTTCGAGTTGTCCCAGCCGCCGGTGTATTTGGCCGCCCAGCGCGCGGTGAAATCGTCCACCTTCGACAGATCATTGCCGCTGCCGGACTTCGTCGGGTCGTAATCATTCTTGTCGAAGGGCGTGCCCTTTCCACCGCTCGTCACGCGCGGCCAGCGCGCGTAGAGATAAATCTGCACGTCGGGATTCTTCCGCGCGGCCATCGCGGCGAACTCCTGGATCAACGCCACGTCGCCGAGGTCCTTCCCCTCCTTGTTCTTGCCATGCAATTGCCGGTCGAAGGGCTGAAGCGAAACGGCATCCCACGCGAAGTGGTTCAGCGCGTTGGTCCATCTCCCATACGGCTCCTGCTGAAAGCCGTCGTTCGGATGCGTGTAAATCCACTCCAGCGGCGCGCCCGGAATCATGGTGCGGCCCCAGTCGAGCTTCGCGCCGCGCGCGGTGGCCAGCTTGGCCAACTCGCCATACCGCACCGTGTCCGTGACGCTGTTGCCGATGAAATAGACACGCAGCGTGTTCGTGGTCGCGCCGTGCGCGAGATGGGCGCAGGCGAGCAGGGCGAGAAGCGGAGGCAATAATTTAATCATTCGGTTGGTTGACGCATGGCGGAGCAAATTTCTTCGGAAGCTATGAGCCGCTCCTTCACTCGACAAAGGCGGCCCAGTTCCTTCGCGATGGTCTCGGAGGCCGCAATCCTTGCGGCTCGCTCCCGCTCTCAGCAGAGGGCCGCAAGGATTGCGGCGCTCTGGCGGCGGGCGCAGGTTGGTTTTTTGCAACGGGTCGCTCGTGAGGTCGTAAAGTTCCGGCGCGCCCTGCGCCGCGCCTTTGCTGTCCGATGGCAGACGCCAGCGTCCGCGCATCACGCCGGTCATGCGGATTCAGTGGTTTCAAAATCAACCCTGATTCTTTGGCGCAGCGGCAAGAATGGGATGAAGGGTTGAGAGACCGGGCCAGACGAAGTGAGCATCTTCAAGGTGTAATCGATTTCGGAATGCGTAAGAGGATGTCCGGTGGCGGGGTGAGGATTCTTGCAAACTTCAGGCACGCGCCGTCGTGCAGCACTGGCGCATCCGGCGGAATCTGCGCGGACATGAATGGGTTGGCCCCCATGCCGGGCATGGGTGGTATGGCACCGGGCTTACCCGCACCAGGCGGGCCGAACTGGGGCATTTGCAAACCCGATTTGACCTCCAGAAAAAAGACCTCGCCATAGCGCTGCCAGTCATCGGGCCGCAGGGCTCCGGGCTGGGAGATGCGAGCGCGGAGGAACCATGCGCTCCACCATTCCGGGCCGTGTTGCGCGCAGAC
>JANNGC010000468.1:0-1793 GCA_031380445.1 Pedosphaera sp. | reverse complement strand
GCGGATGAATCGGGCGCGTTCGCAGGCATCACGTATCTGCCCTGCACGCCGGCGAACAACTTCATCCCCGAGCCGCCGAAGCACCAAGTGGACGTGGTGTATCTCTGCTCGCCGAACAACCCGACCGGCGCGGTGGCCACGCGCGCGCAGTTGCAGGCGTGGGTGGATTACGCGCTCCAGCATCGCGCGATCATTCTCTTCGACGCGGCGTACGAGGCCTACATTTCCGACCCTGCGCTGCCGCGTTCGATTTACGAAGTTCCTGGCGCGCGCGAATGCGCCATCGAGTTCCGCAGCTTCTCGAAGAACGGCGGCTTCACCGGCGTGCGTTGCGCTTACACCGTGGTGCCCAAGTCCTTGCTCGCGCAGACGGGCAGCGGCGAGTTCAAACCGCTGCACCCGCTCTGGAACCGCCGCATGAGCACGAAGTTCAACGGCGTGAGCTACATCATCCAGCGCGCGGCGGCGGCGCTCTACACGCCCGAGGGCCAGGCGCAGGTCGCGGCGCTCATCGAACATTACATGGGCAACGCGCGCGTGCTCGTCGCCGGCGCGAAGGCGGCAGGACTCACCGTCTTTGGCGGCGTGAACGCGCCCTACATCTGGGCGCAGACTCCGGCGGGCGTCACGAGCTGGCAGGCCTTCGACAAGATTCTTGGCGACGCGAACGTGGTCATCACGCCCGGCAGCGGCTTCGGCTCGAAGGGCGAGGGCTACTTCCGCATCTCCAGCTTCAACAGCCGCGCTAACGCGGAGGAAGTGGCGAAGCGGTTGCAGTTGTTGCAGTGGTGAGGAAGCGGCTGCTGCCGTTTCCTTGTGCGAGCAGCATCACGCACTTTTCGCGATGGTGCGGCGGCGGGAATCGCGCCGGCTGCCGCACCGCGGAAAGGAGCTTCAGCCCCTCACCGTTTCTGCAAAATGGACGGCGCGGGGAAGTTCACCGTCACACGCGTCTCGCGGCCGGGCGCGCTGTTGATGGAAAAATTTCCGCCGTTCAATTCGGTCAGCCGCTTGGCGATGATCAGGCCCAGCCCCGCGCCCTGCTGCTCATACTTCTCGCGCTCGAACTGCATGTGCGGCCCGATCTTGTTGATCTGCTCCGCCGTCATGCCGCGCCCGCTGTTCAGGACGTTGAGCGAAAAAGTTTGATCCAGTGCGCCGGCGATCACTCGCACCGGCGTGCCCGCGTCGGAGAACTTGAATGCGTTGTCCACGAACTCTTCGACGACTTTCTGCAAGCTCTCCGGGATGACCGCCACGATGCAGCCGCGCACTTCGAGGCGCAAATCGGCCTCGCGCTTCCAGCGCGCCGCGACCGCGTTCGCCGTGTCCGTGATGATGGGGCCGGTCGCCGTGGTGCTGGCGCTGGCGGTGATGAGAATGGTCTTCGCGTCCTTGGCCATCAGTTCGATCTGGCCGTAGGCGAGAAAGTTTTCGATCAGGCGGTGGAGCCGCTCGGCGGAGAGATGAATCATCCGCGCGTTGTCGAGCAGCTCGGCGGGCGGCATGTCCTGATGGCCATCCATGAGAATCGAGGCCAGGCCCATGATGCCATTGAGCGGCGTCCGCAATTCATGCGGCATGGTGAGCGTGATTTTGCCGCGCAGTTCGTCGAGCTTCTTCTCAGTCTTGCGCTCGGTCTCGGCGATTTTTTCCAGACGCGCGTTGACGGCGGCGAGCAGTTCCGAGGGCGTGAAGGGCTTGGTGAGATAATCATCCGCGCCCATTTCCATGCCGCGCCGCATGTTGGGTCGCTCGACCTGGCCGGTCAGGAACATGAAGGGGATGGTGGC
>JANNGC010000661.1:0-2233 GCA_031380445.1 Pedosphaera sp. | reverse complement strand
CGTGCCGGACTTCCATCACGCCACCTGCATCACGACCGCGCTCCAGCATGGCAAACACATTTACGGCCAGAAGCCGCTCGTGCATCAGCTCGCCGAGTTGAAAATGATCCGCGACGGCCTCAAGGCCCGCCCGAAGCTCGTCACGCAGATGGGCAATCAACGCTCCTGCAATCGCGGCCGCATGGTCGCCGTGGAAATTCTCCGCAAGGGCCAGCTCGGCAAGCCCGTCGCGGCCTACGTCTGGACCGGCGGCGTCTCGAAGGGGCATTACTTCGCCGACCCGTGGAGTCCCTACACGCCCGCGCAGCCGGTGCCGGAATACTTGAATTGGGATCTCTGGCGCGGCCCGCTCACGGCGGATCTGCCCTACAGCGAAGACCTCGCGCCGCGCCGCTGGCGTGCGTTCTGGGAAACGGGCGGCGGCCAGCTCGCCGACTGGGGCTGCCATCTGCTCGACCTGCTTTACTTCGCGTATGATTTGCCTTCGCCCGAGGCCGTCATCACCCACACGCCCAAGCCGTCCACGACCGGCCATACCTCGCACAACCAGAGCACCATCACGTATCCGGGCGGCGGCAAGTTCGCCCGTGACAAATTCGTGGTGCAATACAACGACGACGCGCTGCTGCCGTCCTTCGCCGGATTGAACCTCCCGCCGATCAAGCCCGGCGCGAACCACACCATGGTCGTGTGCGAAGAAGGCACGCTGCTTCTGCAAGCCGACGGCTCGCCGCAGATTTTCCGCAAGGGCAAGGAAGTGGACGACGAGCCGATGCCGACCGTCGCGCCGCGCAATCACTGGAAAGACTGGGCCGACAACTGCCTCGGCGACAGCAAGCCGCTCTGGACGCCCTTCGACATCGGCTGGCGCATCACCGAGCCGGCGCTGCTGGCCGTGAAGGCCACGCGTTACCCCGGCGTGGAACTGCGCTGGGACGCGGCGAACTTCAAGTTCACCAACAGCGAGAAGGCGAACCAGCAAATCGTCTCGCGCAAGTATCGCGAAGGCTTCGCGCCGGTCACGGTGGCGTGAGGAGCGAAAGCACCAACTGAATTCACGAGAACGCCGGGGCTGCCCCCGGCGTTCTTTTTTCATGGGGACTGCGCCGTTGCTCCCCGCGCGCCGGGCCACACTGCGGAGGGACGGTTCAAAACTTCTTACGCCGCACCCGGCGCGCGCGGAGCGACGACGCCCCACCAGCCTTGGTCGTTCTTCAACAACCGGGTCGAGAGGCACTCCGCAGAAACGGTCCGCCGCGTTCGTGCTTGCTCCGCGCCCCGCGCAGCAGGCAAAACAGCCGCCGTTTGAAAGCGCACCGCCATCCATTTTTTGCCCGCGTCTTGCTCGGCGCGGCGCTGCTCGTTCTCGTGGGCTGCCAGTCGCCTTCCGCGCGCGACAAGCGCACCAATGCCACCGCGTGGTTTCGTGGCGGCGAGGCCACCGCGCTTTACCTGCAAGGTTTCGCCGTGGCCCGCGAGCGTCTCGACGCCGCGCTCGCCCAACCCGCGCCGCCGAAACCGCTCGCGCTCATCACCGACATTGACGAGACCGTGCTCGATAACAGCCCGTATCAGGTGTGGCTGATTCAGAACCGCGAAACCTATTCGCTCGCGACGTGGAAAAAATGGACGGCGCTGGCCAACGCTGAGCCGCTGCCCGGCGCGCGCGATTTTTTGAACTACGCCTCCAGTCGCGGCGTGAAAGTTTTCTACGTGACCAATCGCGATCAGGACGAAGCCGACGCCACGGTGAAAAATCTCCAGCGCGCCGGCTTCCCGAACGCCGATCACGCGAACCTGTTCTGCAAACGCACGAGCAAGAACAAGGACGACCGCCGCGCGGACATTGCGAAGGCCCACACCGTTTGCCTGCTGCTCGGCGACAATCTCTCGGATTTTTCCAGCGCGTTTGACTCCGCCGTTCTCGAAGAGCGCGGCACCGCCGTGACCAATCACGCCGCGCGCTTCGGCTCGAACTGGATTGTCTTTCCCAATCCGATGTACGGCGACTGGGAGAAGGCGCGTCCGGCGGGGGCGACGAATTCCATCTTCTCCGTGCCGACGAAATAGCGGAAGGCATCGTGACTTCCAGCGCAGGTAGCAACTGTCTTAATTGGTGAGTTGGAAAGAAGAGCTTTTAAGGAGGAGGTTGGCGAGTTCGGCGAGTTTGCGCATGAGGGCGACCAACGCCACTTTGGCCGGTTTGCCCTTGGCCCGCAGGCGCTGGTAGAAG
>JANNGC010000660.1:0-5278 GCA_031380445.1 Pedosphaera sp. | reverse complement strand
CTTCTACCAGCGCCTGCGGGCCAAGGGCAAACCGGCCAAAGTGGCGTTGGTCGCCCTCATGCGCAAACTCGCCGAACTCGCCAACCTCCTCCTTAAAAGCTCTTCTTTCCAACTCACCAATTAAGACAGTTGCTACCTGCGTTGGGCTGAACCGGCCCGCCAAATTAAAATCTCTCCATCCGCCGAGGAAGTTTTTTGCCCTCACCGGATGCGGTGTTACAGTCCGCACCATTGCATGAAATGGTTTCCTGAAATTTTGCCCGGGGTCGCGCGTCGTCCGTGGTTGGTCGCGATCGGTCTGATGATGATCATGCTCGCCCCCGCGAGCCTGCGCGCGCAATGCCCCGGCTGCGTGAATTTCAATCCCGGTATCTTGTGGAGCAATGTTACCTTCGGTTCGCTTGACGAGGCGTCCGGTCTCGCGGTGAGCACGCGCAATCCCGGCGTGGTCTGGTCGCACAATGACAATGGCGACGACGGACGTTTGTTCGCCTTCCGCACGAACGGCACCGGGCTGGCGCGCTACAAAATGAACCTGACGAACTTGCTCGATGTGGAAGACATGGCCATCGGGCCGGGGCCGGTCGCCGGGCAGCAGTACCTTTACGTGGGCGACATCGGCGGTGACGTGTCTTTGAATGCTCACGTCCGCAACGAGGTTCGCATCGTCCGAATTCCCGAACCCACCGTGCCGCCGCTCACTCCGAGCGGGCCGCCTGTGCTCGACTTCACTGGTGTCGAAGTTTTCACGCTGCAGTACACGAATTACTTTTTCTGGGACGCCGAAGGGATGTTCGTCGATCCACTTACGTCCGACCTCTACATCTTCACCAAGTTCAACGGCATCTCGTACGTGTATCGCGCGAACTTGAACGCACGCTCCACGAACGAGGTTGTAGATCTGGAGTTGGTTCGAACCGTTCCCTTCCACGAAGTTTCCGGCGCTGCGATTTCGCAAGACGGCAGCCAGATAGCCCTGCGGAATGAAACCAATGCCGTGATCTGGCTGCGCTGCCCCGGCGAGACTGTGAGTATCGCGCTGTCTCGCCCCGGCCAGACCATTCCCGTGATGAACCTGAACGCCGAACCGAACGGCGAGGCCATCGCCTTCCTACCAAACGGACGCGGTTACATCACTACCACCGATTCACCACCAAACGGCGAAGGTCCCAAGCAAGACCAGCCGCCCATCCACTTCTTTGGCGCGGCCTGCCTGCCCACCGCCATCACTCAGCAGCCGCAGTCCACGACCAATGTCGTTGGTGCCAACGCGATGTTCATCGCCGGTGCCACGGGGGAAAATCTCCAGTATCAATGGCGCTTCAACGGCGGCGATCTCGCGGGCGAGATCACGAATCTCCTGTGGCTGACCAGCCTTCAGACCAACCAGTCCGGACTCTACTCGTTGCAAGTCGTGGGCAATGGCGGCGCGGCCACGAGCGCCGCTGCGCGCCTCGGCGTGCGCGTGGTGAAACCGGGGATCAGCTTGCAGCCGGCCCGTCTGACTTATGCGCCCACCGGCGGCACGGCGCGGCTCACCGTGGTCGCCACCGGTTCGCCGCCGTTTCACTACAACTGGACGTTCGGAGTTAAGCCGCTCAACCAGAACGCCAACGTGCTCACGCTGCTGAACGTGAGCAACCGCAGCTCGGGCAACTATCGCGTCACCGTCACCAACATCGCGGGCAAAGCCATCAGCGGCTTCGGCGCGCTCCGGGTGCAAATCCCCGCCACGGTCGTCACGCCGCCCGTCTCGCGGACGAACAAGCTGAACTCCCTCACCACCTTCCGCGTGGGCGTGAAGGGCACCGCGCCGCTGCGCTACCAATGGTATTTCAACGACGTGGCCATCAGCAACGCGACGCGCTCCACGCTGACCCTGACCCGTTTGCAGGCCACGAACAGCGGCCTCTACCATGTGCGCGTGACCAATTTCGTCGGCACAAATTTCAGCGCGCCCGCGCAACTGACCGTGCCGTAGTGGGGCAAGCGTCCCGCCTGCCATAGTCCTTGGGCCGTCCCGGCTGAAGAACCACCAGCCGGGACGGCTGCCCCACTATGAACTCCGGCGTTGCGCGCCACGCCGCCGCGTCCCACTCTCCGCACACCCATGAAACGGCTCGTCATCACTCTCGCCGGTTTGCTCGCGCTCACGTCTCACGCCGCCACGCTCGCGCGCCAGTGGCAGATCGCGGACGAACCGCTTGCCGAATACTTCCGTCGCGAGACGCGCGCGATCTCGGAGCGTTGCCTCACCGATCTCACCACGAGCAATGCGTGGCTCGCATCCTTGCCGGGGCAGCGCACACAACTCGCCGAGATGCTCGGCCTCGCGCCCATGCCGCCGCGCACGGACTTGCGCGCCACGGTCACAAAGCGTCTCGAGCACGACACCTTCACCGTCGAGAATCTGCACTTCCAGTCGCGTCCCGGTCTCTACGTCACCGCCAATCTTTACGTGCCGAAAAATCTCACCAAGCCCGCACCCGCCGTGCTTTACGTCAGCGGCCACGGGCCGGTCGTCACGAACGGCATCAGCTACGGGAACAAGGTTTCGTATCAGCATCACGGCGCGTGGTTCGCGCGGAATGGTTACGTCTGCCTCATTCTCGACACGGTGCAACTTGGCGAGATTTCCGGCGTGCATCACGGCACGTATCGCGAAGGCATGTGGTGGTGGAACTCGCGCGGCTACACGCCCGCCGGTGTCGAGTGCTGGAACGGAATGCGCGCGCTCGATTACCTCAGCACGCGGCCCGAGGTGGACACGAACCGCTTCGGCGTCACCGGTCGGAGCGGCGGCGGCGCTTACAGTTGGTTCGTCACCGCGATGGATGAGCGCATCAAAGCCGCCGCGCCGGTCGCGGGCATCACGGATTTGGAGAACCACGTCGTGGACGGCGCAGTCGAGGGCCATTGCGACTGCATGTTTTTCGTGAACACGTATCGCTGGGATTATCCGCAACTCGCCGCGCTCGCCGCGCCGCGTCCGTTGCTCATCGTCAACACGGACGACGACAGCCTCTTCCCGCTCGATGGCGTGGTGCGCCTGCGCGACAAGGTGCGGCGCGTCTATGACCTGCTCGGCGCGGGCGAGAAATGCGGGCTTGTCATCACGCCCGGCGGCCACAAGGACACGCAGGAATTGCAGGTGCCGGTCATGCGCTGGTTCAACCGCCATCTCAAAGGCGAGGAGACGCTGATCGAAAACGCGGCAGTGAAATTGTTTTGGCCGCAGCAGTTGAAGGTGTTTGCCACGCTGCCGGGTGATGCGTTGAACGGGAAGATTCACGAGACGTTTGTGGAGATGGCAAAGCCGTCGTTGCCCAAGTCCAAGGAGGAATGGGGGCAACGGCGCGAGAGCTGGCTGGCGGGGCTGCGGGCGAAATCATTCGCTGGGTGGCCTCAGGCAACAAATGATCCCAAACTCGGCGCGGGTGGGTTCATGGGCAGTAGCGGTGGCAGATCGGGTGGTTTTGTATTCGATGATGGAGACGGGGCGAAGCGGTTCGTTTCCTACGTTCACTACTTTAGTCAGAGGCTTCAGCCTTCGTCTCCAGACAAAGTCATTCTTCTGGAGCAAGGCCTGGCTAAGAACAAGCGCATCGATCAGCCCAAGGATGCCATTGTGATGAACGTGAGTTTTCGTGAAATGGGGCAATTCGATGCGAAGAAACAGACACAGCTTCGCCGTCGGGAAATGCTGGTTGGACGGACGCTTGACGGGATGAGGGTGTGGGATTGGGTTCGTCTCGTGCAGGCGATTCGGAATTCAAAAGAGTTAGGCAAACTTCCCATCCGCCTCGAAGCCGAGGGCGACATGGCGGTGAACGCGCTTTACGCCTCGCTCTTCGCGCCGGTGGATGAACTGGTGCTCACGAATCTCCCCAAGTCGCATCAGGACGGCGGGCCGGATTATTTGAACGTGCTGCGCATCCTCGACATCCCGCAAGCCGTGGCGATGGCGAGCGAGCGCGGCCGCGTGGAACTGCGCGGCGCGAACGAAGCCGACTGGCAGTATCCGCTTCAGACCGCGAAGGTGCTCGGCTGGGAAAAGAATCTGCGCGTGGTTTCCGAATAGGAGCGCGGACCGCCGAGTCCGCGCGATCAAAAGAATATTTAAACCACGGAAGACACAGAAGACACGGAATGGGAACGCGCGTCCAAACCGCCTTCTCCTTTCTGGGCGCATTGGGACACCCGCACCGTGCGAATTCGACTGGGGCGATATGGACTGCGGTGTCGCGCTCCGCTTGCCACCGCAGTCCAAAATGCGCCGCAGAATATCTGGCGCGTGTATCCAGATGCGCCCTCCGGTTCTTTTCCATTCCGTGTCTTCCGTGTCTTCCGTGGTTAAAAAGTACGATCGCGAGGACTCGGCGGTTCGCGCTCCTCTGTCAGCAGCCATCCATCCACCGCAGCACTTGCTCGGCTGATTCTTTTGGTGTGGTGGCGAGGACGTTGTGGTCGGCGTTGAAGATGATGCGGCGCGCGCGGAAGCCGGGACAATTCTTCCGCAACCACGGATGGACGAATGGCCATGCCACGATGGGATCAAAAAATCCCGTGAGCGCGAAGACGGGCAGCGTCGTGCGCCGCGCCATGTCGCGGAAATCCGCGCGCGCGATGAGCGGGTAGCGCGAGGCGATGGCGAGATTGTCCGCGCGCGTGCGGCGGCGGACGAACTCGTCAATCGCGGCCAGTGTTTCAGGGGCCTGGCGGTGACGGAACCGGGCGTAGCGCGCGTAGCCTTTGAGCAGCAATTGAAAGCACGGCCACGGCAGCCACCGTTGCGCGAAGTAAAACCCATGCACGCCCCAGATCACCGGATGCCGCACGAAGCCGCCGGCGAAGATTACGCCCGTCGGTGCAAAACGGCGGTCCACTTGTTCCAGAATTTTCCACGCCACCTGCGAGCCGAAGGACTCGGCGAGAATCCATCCGCTGGTGATTCCATGCGCGGCCAGTTGTTCCAGCACGCCGTGCGCGTAATCCTCCAGCGACCAGTCCGTGCGGCAGGGATACGTGAACTCCACGAACCGCACCCGCCCCGCCACCGCCGCGCGAAAACTGGAGACGAGCGTCCAGTCGCCGTGCAGGCCGGGGAGGTAGATGAGCGTGGGCAGCGCGGCCTCGCCGTGAACACGGAGTTGAATGGTTTCCAGTGCGCTCACTTCATCGGAGCGCGGACCGCTGAGTCCGCGCGATAATAATTTTTTAACCACGGAAAACACGGAAGACACGGAAGGGAAGCCGTGCGATCAAACTCTCTCTCTTT
>JANNGC010000411.1:0-1666 GCA_031380445.1 Pedosphaera sp. | reverse complement strand
CGCCGCGCTGCGCCGGTGGCTCGAAGAATTGCGCGCGGGGAAAGTGCCGGTCACGGATGACGCCGTCGCCGCCGCACCACCGCGATAAATTTCGTCCAAGAATCTCCGCGTTCCCGTCCTAGCGCGCGGCGGGCGGGCCGTTAATCTGCGCGGCGTGAAATCACTCCATCTCCTGCTTGCGCTGGCGATCTCTGCGGTGTGCGCTGATGCGGCGCTGCCTGCGCTCAAAGTCTCCGACAACAAACGCTTCCTCGTCACTGCCGACGGCCAGCCGTTCTTCTACCTCGGCGACACGACTTGGGAACTCTTCCATCGATTGAATCGCGAGGACGCGATCAAGTTCCTCGATAATCGCGCGGCGAAGAAGTTCAACGTGCTCCAATCCGTCGCCATCGCGGAACTCGAAGGGCACACGGACCCGAATCCCTACGGCCATCTGCCGTTCGTCGATCTCGATGTCACCAAGCCCGCCGTGAAGGACGGGCCGCAGAATGATTACTGGGATCATGTGGATTTCATCGTGACCGAAGCCAACCAGCGCGGGATCTACATTGGCTTTCTCCCGACGTGGGGCCGCTTCTGGCACGACACGAATCAAGGTCGCAAGCCGCTCTTCACTGTCGCGAACGCCGAGGTCTATGGCGAATGGCTCGGCCAGCGTTACAAGGACGCGGGGTTGATCTGGATTCTCGGCGGCGACCGCAGCGTGGATAACGACGAGCAGAAGGAGATCACTCGCGCGATGGCGAAGGGGCTGCGCAAGGGCGACGGCGGTGCGCACTTGATGACGTTCCATCCGCCCGGCGGCAACGGTTCCTCGACATGGTTCCACGACGATGCGTGGCTCGATTTCAACATGCGGCAGAACGGCCACGTCGCGGAATTCACCGGCCGCTACAACAACACGCGCAAGGATTATGACCGCACGCCGATCAAGCCGGTGCTCGATGGCGAACCGATTTACGAGGATCATCCCGTGTCGTTCAAAGCGGGCGAACTCGGCCACAGCATCGGCGGCGATGTGCGCCGTCCGCTCTATTGGAATCTGTTCACCGGCGCGTTCGGCCACACCTACGGCCATCACTCCGTCTGGCAGATGTGGTCGCCGGGCAAAGGGCCGATCAACAACCCGCTCATGCCGTGGTCCGAGGCCATGGACCAACCTGGTGCCGCACAGATGCAGCACGGTCGTGCGCTGATGGAATCACGCCCGTTCCTCACGCGCATTCCGGACGATTCCATCATCGCGAGCAATCGTGTGCCCACCTCGATTCCCGGCGCGGGCCGCTACCGCTTCGTCGCGACGCGCGATGCGAGCGGCAGCTACGCGATGGTCTATGCGCCGGTGGGCCGCAAGTTCTCGGTGAACATGGACAAGATCACCGGCGCGCAGGTGAAGGCGTGGTGGTTCAATCCGCGCGACGGCAAGGCCACCGCCATCGGCACCTTCGAGAACAAAGGCGTGCGCGAGTTCACGCCGCCCGATCTTGGCGAGATGCTCGACTCGGTGCTCGTGCTGGATGATGCGGCGAAGAATTATCCCGCGCCCGGAACTCGCCCATGAGAATTCTCGGACTCCGATTCGCTGCCAAGTTGGTGGCGGGCCTCGTCGCGAAGGGTGCCAGCAACGCAGCCGACTTAAAATACTCCGGCTCGTGGCTGGGCA
>JANNGC010000406.1:0-6710 GCA_031380445.1 Pedosphaera sp. | reverse complement strand
TGATTTGCGTGTTGCGGTTGAACCCCGTCGCAATCTTCTGCGGCACCGTCGCGTTCGGCAGCAAGTCCCCGGCGAGTTGCTCGATGGTGAACTGGTCGAATGGCAGGTCGTTGTTCAGCGCGGCCACGACCCAGTCGCGGTATTTCCAAATCTGTCGCGGCGCATCAAGGCTGTAGCCGTTCGAGTCCGCGTAGCGCGCGGCGTCCAGCCACCAGCGGCCCCAACGCTCGCCGTAATGCGGCGAGGCGAGCAGGCGTTCGACCGCGCGCTCGTAGGCGTCGGCACGCTGGTCTTTCACGAACGCATCCACTTCCTCCGGCGTGGGCGGCAGGCCAGTGAGATCAAGATTCAGCCGGCGCAACAGCGTGGGACGATCCGCTTCGGGTGCGGGCGCAACCTTCTCCTTTTCCAAACGCGCGAGGATGAAGGCGTCGATGGGATTCCGAACTTTGAACTTTGAAGGCGGCTCCGTCCGCACCGGCGGAACAAACGACCAATGCTTCGCGCTCTCCGGCTTTTCATCCGCAGGCGCGGACGCGCCCTCATCAATCCACCGCGTGAGCAGCGCGATCTGCGCGTCGGAGAGCGGCGGCTTTTTGTACGGCATCTGCGAGATGGTGTCGTGCGTGCCCTTCACCGCCTGCATGAAGAGACTTGAACCGCTCTGGCCGGGCTTGAAACCCACGCCGTTCTCGCCACCCTTGCGCGCGAGGGCGGCGGTGTCGAGGCGTAGGTCGCCCTTCTGCTGTGACGCGCCGTGGCATTTGTAGCAATGCTCGGTGAGCAGCGGCTTCACCTCGCGCAGGTAATCGACCGCCGCAGAACGCGGCGCGAGCGCCAGCGCCAGCGCCAGCGCGGCCAGGCTAATGGCCGCCACCCGTCGCGCGAGAAAACTTGGTTTCGTGTTCATGCTGGTGGACGGCAAAACCGTAGCGGCAAGCGGCGCAGACGTGCAGTGAAAAAATCGGCGCGCTCTTCAAGATAGTGGGGCAGCCGTCTCGGCTGGTGTCTCTGATTTTTCCTTCAGCCGGGACGGCCCAAGGACGGGTGGCAGCCGAGACGGCTGCCCCACTACAGATGGAAAAAAGAAATGGGCGGGACTCTCACCAGTCCCGCCCACTCTTTTTGTCGGATGGATCGCCGCCACTGATCCCGGCTCATGCACAAGCCAGAATCAGCAGCACGTTCTCAAGTCACCGTCACGGCCAGACCGCGCGGTAGTAACGCTGCGGCTCGCCGTTCGGCGGCGTGTCCGTCAGTTCGATCACGCCGAGCGAACTCGCCGTGACGGGCGCACCCGTCTGCGACCACGAAGGCGTTTCCAAACTGGTCGTGTATTGGATGCGGTAGCTGTAGTTGGGCACACCTGCGCCACGGATGCGGAACGAGCCGTTGCCCAGGTTCTCGATGGTCAGGTCTTGCGCCGCGAGCGCGCCGTCCGGCTTCACGTTCACGACCACGGTGCCGGTGTTCGTGCTGCCGTGGCTGTCCGTGACCACGTAGGTGAAGGCATCCACGCCCGTGTAACCGACCGGCGGGTGATACGTGATCCACTGGCCGCTCACGGTGATGGTGCCGCTGTTCGTGCTCGTGCCGCTCACGCTCACGAAGGTCAGGGTGTCGCCGTCCGCATCGGTGTCGTTCGCGAGCAGCGTGGACTTGCGCACCTTGATCGTGCTGAGCGGGTAGCGCTCCAGCGTGTCGGCGTTTGCGACCACTGGCGAGTTGATGTTCTGCGTGAGCGCGTTGGTCGTGCCGCTGAAGTTGCCGTCACCCGCGTACTCGGCGGTGATGGTGTGATAGCCGTGCGGCAACTCCGTGGTGCTGTAGCTCGCCACGCCGCCGCTGATCGCCGCACTCGTGGCCGCAACTCCATTCGTCTTAAACGTCACGGTGCCAGTCGGCGTCTCCGTGCTCGGCGCGACCGGACTGAGCGTGTAGGTGAACGTGACGTTCGCAGCGGGCACCGCCGGATTCGCGGACGACGCCAGCGCACCGGACGATTGCGCGCCGATGATGTAGAGCGTGCCATTCGCGAAGCTCACGACGTAGTTCGACCAAGCCGCCGCCGACGGCACGATGTCATACGCGCCCACCGGACTGCTCTGCGTGGCCGCGCTGTTCAGCGCGACCGGCGTGGTCAAACTCGCCGCCGTGTCGCTCAACTTGAAGCCGCTGTAGCTTGCCGTGTACGTCGGCAACGGTGCGCCGAAGATGTTCGTCTTGTGGTCCGCCGTGACGAGGAGTGCCGCAGGCGAGTTGGTCAACGTGCCGTTCACGAAGGTGATTGTGTAGTTAAGGTCCGCCGCGTTCGTGACGGTGATCGGATACAACCCAGCCGGGCTGCTCAACGTCGCCGTGGTCGCGATGCTCACCGGTGTGTCGAGACTCGCCACCGTGTCGCTGTTCACGAAGCCGGCGTAAGCCGCAGACAAGTCCGGCACCGCGTCGCCGTAGATCTTGTTCGTGCTCACGGCGGTGATGGTCAGCGCCGCCGGCGTGTTCGTCAGCACGCCGCTCGCGAAGGTGATCGTGTAATCGGGACTGGTCGCGCCGCTCACGTCGATGGCGTATTCCCCGACATCGCTCGCCGCCGTGGCGCTCGTGCTGAACGTCGCCTGCGTGGTGAGGTTGTTCGTCGTGTCGCTGTTCACGAAGGTCGTGTAGCTGGCCGTGAAGCCGGGCAGCGCCGCGCCGTACACTTTCGATTTGTGGTCCGCCGCGATGGTCAGCGGCGCTTTCAACACGTTGATGAGCACGTTGGTCGTGGAACTGAGATACGTCGCGGGATCGCTCGGAGTGAACGTGACGCTCAAGACCTGCGCGTTGCTCGCGTGCAGGAAAGTTCCCGCCGGTGGCGAGTAGGCGAAGGTTCCCGCTGGCGCGGTGGTCGCGTTCAACTGCGTCGCACTAAGCGGCGTGCCATACACAATGTCGGCGGGCGTGGCCCACGCGATTTGCGGACGGTTCACGCCGGTGACTTCCAGCTCCCAGCTCACGAGCTGATTCGTGCCGCCGCTTTCCATGTCGGCGAGGAAGAGCGTCCATTCGCCGCTCGCGTTCGCGCCGATGAAGCGGGCGAGCAAGTTGGTGCGCGCGTCGGAGTCGAGCACGCTGGCGGGATCGCTGTTGCGTCCGTCGGGTTGCCACACGCCGAGCAGCGCGTTGCCGCCGGTGTTGGTCGAGCCTTGATACAGGTGGACATCATTCGCCGCGCCGTCCGCGAACGTGAGGTCGAAGCCCGCGTCATCGTAGCCCGCGTCGTTGCCGGTGGCGCGCCCGGGGCGGTTCAGCAAAATGCTGAGGCCGCTGCCGTGACGCAGGTAGCCGTAGAGGTCGCCGTTGAATTCGCCGGCGACTTTGAGTTTCACGCGCACGCCGGTGATTTGCGTGACCGAGGAGGTGACCGAGCGCGTGTCGCGCAACCCGACGGCCGAGCCGTCCGGGAGGTTGCGGTGGAGGTTGGTGAAGCTGTGCGTCTCCACGACCTGCGCGCGCGCGGTGAACGCGGCGGCAGCGAGGAGGCAAAGCCCCAGCAGTTTGTATTTGTGCATGTTGTGTTTGTTTTTGTGGTTTGAGGCGGTGGTGAGAAATTCCGCGCGACGCTCATGCGCCGACGGACTGAAGCGCGCCTCATTCGCGCTTCGAAATTGGGTGGGAGTGCGCCCGACGAGCGGGGCGCGGCGTTCACGCCGCTTCACCGTGCCCTGCGAAAGCAGGCCGGGTATTTGTAGATCGCCGTCTCGGCGGAGAGTGAAGCGGGCAGAAGCCTTGGCCTTCACCCACATCTCACGGCCGTCGTTTTTTGAATCCTGAAAGGATTCGGATAATCCAGCCCGGGGTTGCGTCGCCGGGACGCTACCCTGGGTGGGCGGTGTGATAATGGAACAACCCTGCAAGGGTTGAATCACGGGCGCAGGAATGCGGGGTTGATGCAACCCTTGCAGGGTTGGGAAAACATTTTGGGGACGTGAACCCAGAGTAGCTCGCCGACTCGCAACCCTGGGCTGACATACTTCCATCCCTTCAGGATGGAAAAATGGCGCGTTCGAGATGCGCCGCGCTTCATCACCAGCTTGCGTCAGGCGGCGCACCATTTTGGCCGCTGCAATCCAAAGTGTTTGCTGGAAAGAGAAAGTTTTCATGGCCTGGGAATTGTCGAGCGATAGATGCGGTTGGTGATGGTCTTGGGCGGCGCGTCGCTGGCGACAAATTCGCCGAAGGCGTCCGCCGTCACGTTGGTCAGCGGCTGCCACGTCGGATGCAGCTCGTCCGTGAACTGCACGGCATACGCGCGGCCCGGCACGCCCGCGAAGTTCAGCGTGTGCGCGTCGGCCGTGGAGGACTGGACGAGATTTCGCGGCGGCCCGGTGTCCGCGTTCACCGACACGGGCGCGGTGCCGCTGCTCACAGCGGCGCGCGCATCGGTGAAGCTGAAGGCCAGCGTGTCTACGTTCGTGAAGTTCGGCGCGGGCGAATAGAAAACCCACGCCCCGCGCTGCGTGACCGGCACGCCCGCCGTTGAGTTTGTCGCCAGCGTGAACGTGAGCGCATCACCATCGGGATCGGTGGCGGCAAAAACATTCGTCCGCACTTTGAACCCGCCGAACCAGTAGCGCGTGAACGCGGGCGCGCTGAACGTGGGGAAATGATTCAGCGTCAGCCGCGCATTCGTGCTGCTGGTCGCGGCAGTGTTGCTGTCGGTGACGGAATACCAGCCCGCATTGGCGTCCTGTGCGTTGGGGATCGCGAGCGTCGAGTTCGTCGCGCCGGCCAGCGCGTTCGAGTTGAAGAACCATTGGTAGCGGAAGGGCGTCACGCCATCGGCCAGCACGGTGAACGTGGCGTTGGAACTTACGTTCACCCACTGCGACGACGGTTGCGCGAGGAGACGCGGCGGGCCGGGCGTGACGACGGTGACGACGGGCGAGACCGCGCCGCCCGCGCCGTTCGTGGCGCGCACGCGGAAGTGGTAGGTGGTGGAGGCGTTCAGCGTGGTGTCGAGCGTGTTGGTGAAGTTCGCGAACGCGCCGCCGACCACGGAGAAGTTCACGCCATCGAGCGAGCGTTCGACGACGTAGCCGGATTCGTTGGTCGAGTTGTTCGCCCAAGTCAGGCGCGCTTGCGTCGAGTTGGTGATGACGGCGGTGAGATTCGTGGGCGCGGCGGGTGCGGTGGCGAAGTAGTTCCCTTTCACGATGACGAAACGGTCGAGCACGTTGCTCGTGGTGCCGAGCAACACCGCGCTCAGGCGGTTGCTGGAAATATCGAGGACCATGGAACTGAGCAGACTGAGCGAGCGAATCATGGCCTGATGCGTGCCGAGGAAGCCATTCACCTGGCCGGACGCGCCCGCCACGGTGTACACGGCACCGTCCGCACCGGTCTTTTGATACAAGCCGTTCGTCCAGCCGTCGCCAGCGTCGCGCTTGTTCGCGTCGGTGAAGGTGCTGGAGAGGCCGTAGTGGCCGCTCATCAGGTAGGAGCGTTCATAGACATGCGAGTGGCCGCCGAGCACGAGGTCCACGCCGTAGGCTTCGAGGATGGGAACGAAGTTCTGCCGCATGGCGACTTCCTGCGGCTCGATGTCGGAATTGTGGCTGCCCTTCGTGTAGGGCGGATGATGCCAGAAGGCGATGGTCCACGGCTGGGCGTTGGCCTCGAGGTCGTTGCGGAGCCAGTTGGCCATCGCGCCGTTGGTGGTCATCGTGGAGGTCTGCGAGTCGAGGCAGACAAAGTGAACATTGCCGTAGTCGAAGGAGTAGTAGCGCTCGGTGCCGGAAGCCGCGCCGCCCGACTCGGCGTTCTGCGGCAGCGAGAAGATGCTCAAGTAGGGAAAGGTGGAATTGGTCGCCGTCAACCCGCCGGTGTCGTGATTGCCGATGGTGGGCCAGAGCGGCGTGTTGCGCAGCACGGCGGGGTAGATGTCGAAGAGTCCGACCTGATACTCGGCGTCCGTGCCGGTGTTGTACACGTTGTCGCCGAGCATCAACATCAGGTCGGCGGCGCGGGAGCTGCGGGCGTGATTGTAATACGAGTCACGCACCGCCTTCTGGTTCGCCGCCGGGCCAGCGCCCAGCGGCGCGGTGCCGGGATCGCCCAGCACCCAGAGACGCATGTTTTTTTCCACGCCGAGCGGAGGGGAGGTGACCAAGAAATGATTCGTGTCGCCTCCGGCCAGCGCGCCCGCCGTGGTGCCGACGGAGTAAAAGAATTTCGTGTCCGGTGGCAGGTTGCTCACGGTGAGGACGTGCTCGTTCGTGCTCACCGCGTCGTCCACAAAGTTCGTGAGCGTGGTCGCGTCCAGTCCGTAGGCCACGCGGCTGCCCGTGGCCACGCTGGTGCGCCAGCGCACGATGACGCCGTTGGTGCGGTTCATCTGGAGGTACGGCCCGCGCGTCACCGTCGCGGCGCTGACGATGACCGTGATGGGCGCGGAGGTCGTGACGAGTCCGCGATGGTCGGTGGCAATGGCGCGGAGCGCGTAGGTGGCAACGGCGGCGTTCGCCCAACTGAAGTTGAACGGCGCACTCACGACACTGCCGAGGTTTGTGCCATTCGCCGTGAACTGCACGTTCGTCACCGTGCCGTCGCTGTCCGTGGCCGCAGCGGTGATGGCGATGGTGCTGCCCGGTGTGAACGGCGCGTTGTTCGTCGGCGAAGTGATGGCGACGGCGGGCGGCAAGTTCGTCGCGATGGAAATGCTGACC
>JANNGC010000387.1:0-5729 GCA_031380445.1 Pedosphaera sp. | reverse complement strand
GAAGTTCAAGACGCCGAACATCGACCGCATCGCCGCCGAAGGGATGAAGTTCACGGCGCATTACTCCGGGCACAACGTCTGCGCGCCGTCGCGCTGCGCGTTGCGGAGCGGAAATCATCCGGGCCACGGTTACATCCGCGACAACCGCCGAGCCCGTTCGCTGAACTCATTTCCGTGCCCATGACCAACGTGTGGCACCTCCAGCCGGACATTGGCCGGGGTGAGGGGAACAGCGTGCGACAAAACCTTGGCGCACTCCGCCGGGTGCGCGTTTGCCAAAACCCTATTTTTCGAGTTCAGTCTGCCCAGTCACCCGAAACCAATTTATGAAGAAAGCCATCGCTGTCGTCGCCTGCCTGCTGGTGGGTGGTGCGGTCTTGTTCCTGTCGCGAAAAGCGTCATCGCCCATGGGGCCATCGCCGACGGCTGTTGCGACCAAGACGCTGACGCCCACGGCCACGCTGACGGAGCGTAACGCCGCCGCGCGGGAAACCGCTGCTGATCCCAAAGCCCCGCGGCGTCTCGCACCTTCCGAAGCGCGGCACGAGGGGCCGAGCATCGTCGCGTTCAATGAGTGGACGATAAACTTCCTCGCTGCCCCGCTGGAGCAGCGAGCGGCGATGACAGCGGATGGCGTCGCCCTGGCCGAAGCACGCCGCCCGATGCTGAAGCAACTCATCAAGTCCGATCCGCAGCGTGCGCTGGAGAATGCGGTGCCGGTGCTCGTGCGGCAGCAGTTGCCGCAGGAAGTGGTCGCGCAACTTGAGGAGCGCGTGAACGGACGCGCGGCGTTGCGCGTGTATCAGGGCGTGGGGGCGGACAATCACACTCCGGTGCCGACGATTCGCATGGCGGAGTTTGCCGACGGGCGGACGTATCAGACTTACGCGTATGGGCGGCGCACGGAGTCGGTGCGCTGGGTCGCGGACACGTCGCTGCACGGCATCGCGATTGATCGAGACTTCGCGGTGCATGAAGACCCGTTCCGCACGCTCGAAGTTGGGGAACGTCCAGATTCGTCGAAGCCTGCCGTGGCTGTATGTCCAGTATCCGGCAAGTCGTCACTTGCCGAGGAAGATCGCGGCCAGGTCGTGGATGAGGATACCCATGCGCTCGAAGCGTTCGGCGAGGTTGTTTACCTCTGCAATGGCTCGCACGCCATCATCTACAAGGAGCAACTCATCTACGCCGAGGGCGGCACGGGGGCGCCGCAGCCGTTCACTGGAATTCTCCCCGCCGCGCCGACCCCGAGCCTCGGCAATGTCCGCGTGCTCGTCATCCCGATGACCTTCGCGGATCAGAACGACACGCCGTCCACCGAGTCGGCGCTCTATCAACTCATGCGCGATGTGGGCGATCACTACGCGCTGGCCAGCTACGGCAAGCTGACGCTGCTCACGACGGTGACGCCGACGATCAAGGTGCCGCACAACGAGGCGTGGTACATTCAGAAGGATTCCTCGAACGGTGGCCCCATTGACGGTCTGGGTCTCGAACATTCGCACGCGCGGGCCGAGGCGCGGAAGCTGGGCTTCGACGACGCGCTCTATGATTGCATCGTGGTGCGGTTGCGCGGCGGGCCGCGCACGGCGGGCGGTTACGGCGGCGGATCGAGCGTGTGGATTTACGGCGACGGCGTGGACGTGACGGCGCACGAGATTGGTCACTCGTTCGGACTTGCGCATGCGAACTTCTGGGACACCGCCGGCACGAGCGCCATCGGGGCGGGATCGAATGGCGAGTACGGCGGTCACTGGGATGTGATGGGCGGCATCGGTCTGCCCAACGGCCATTACAACGCGGCGGGCAAGAACCAGATTCGCTGGCTCCCGAACGATTACGTGACCGAAGTCACCGCCGCCGGCACGTATCGCATCTTCGCGCAGGATCAGTCGCGGCTCGATCCGTCGCAACGCTTCGCGCTCAAGATCACCAAGGACTCGTCGCGCACTTACTGGGGCGAGTTGCGCGGGCTTTACACTGGTCACGCCACGCGCACCTGGGCGGACTACGGGTTGATCCTCGGCTGGAAATTTCCCAACGCCGGCGGCAGCAACTGGCAGCTCATCGACACCACGCCTGGCTCGCCGTTCGGCAAGGACGATTCGCCGGTCAGCCTCGGACGAACCTTCTCGGACACGGAAGCGGGCATTCACATCACGACCATCGCGGTGAATTCCGCCACGCCCACGCAGCCCAAGAGCGTGGATGTCGTGGTCAATCTCGGCACGTTTCCCTCGAATCAACCGCCCACGCTCGCGCTCGCCGCGTCCGCCGTGGTCGTGCCGCTGAACGTCCCCGTGACCTTCACCGCCACGGCGAACGACGCGGACGGGGACGCGCTCGCCTTTTCGTGGCAGCATTTCGGCGATGCGAATTACCGCACCATCTCGCCGAACGCGCCGGTCATCACGCGCACCTTCACGGCGGCGGGAACTTACGTCGTCACCTGCACGGTCTCGGACATGAAGGGCGGCGATGCCACGCGCAACATTCTGATCACGGTCGGAAACGGCGGCGGTCGTTTCACCATCAGCGGGCGCGTCACGCTGAACGGCGCGGGCCTGCCCGGCGTCATCGTCAATGCCAACTCCGCCAACGGCGTCCTCACCGACAGCGACGGGCGCTACACCATTCCAAACCTCACCGCTGCGACCTACGCGATGACGCCGCTGCTCTACGGCTACGCTTTCGGCGACCTCTTCAACAACAGTGTGCCGGTCGGGCCGAACTTCGAGGGCGCGGATTTTGAAGCGTCGGCCCAACCGCTCGTGAGCATCGCTGCGACGGTGCCTGTGGTGCGAGAGAGCAATGTCACCGCCAGCGCACAGTTCACGCTCACGCGCAGCGGCGACACCGCGCAACCGCTCACGGTCAGCGTGCTCGGCCCGCGCGGCTCGGCCACGGTCACGACGGATTACACCTATGCGCCCGTGGTCGGCGCGGGCGCGCAAGGCTTCAGCACGTTCACCTTCCCGGCGGACTCCAACACGCTCGTCGTCGCGGTCACGCCGGTGAACGACGCGCTCGCCGAAGGCCCGGAGACGGTCACGTTCGAGATCGGGCCGGGCAACGGCTACCTCATCAGCGGCCTCGCGCTCGCGACGGTGATGATCGATGACGACGACACGACGCTGCCGAAGGTCAGCCTCGCGATCGTGACAGCGAAGACGGTCGAAGGTTCGCCCGCGCCTGCGACGATCAACTTCACGCGCACCGGCGCGACGACCGGCGCGCTCGCGGTCGCCTACTCGGTGAGCGGCACGGCAAGCAGCAATGATTTCGTGGCGCTCTCCGGCACGCTGACCATTCCTGTCGGCGCGAGCGTGGCGACGTTGAACATTTCCAACGTGAACGACGCCGTGTCCGAGCCAATCGAGACCGTCATCATTCGCATTACCGGCGCGGCGGCGTTCCTCGCCGACCCGCTCGCGAACAGCGCGACCGTCTCCATCGTGGATGACGACACACAAATCGTGACCGTCATCGCCAGCGACGCCGTGGCCACCGAGCGTGACTTGAGCGTGCCCGGCACGGCGGCGGATACGGCCACGTTCCTCGTCACGCGCAGCGGCGATTTGTCCGCGCCACTCACGGTGTATTACGCGATGGCGGGCACGCCGACCGGCACGGTGGCGACGGCGCTGCACGGCGTGGATTACGAATTGATGCCCGGCGTGCTGACCATTCCCGCCGGCCAGTCCAACGCGTCCGTCACCGTCATCCCGCGCTGGGACGGACTCGGCGAAGGCCCGGAGAGCGTGACGCTGCAACTCGGTGCCGGCCCGACCGACTACCGCCTCGGCTCGCCGAACCTCGCGAACATCACCATCAACGACGCGGGCGATCCGCCTTACGTCGAGGTCATCCAAGTGGACAATGCGGTCGAGGGCGGCACGGTGGGACGCTTCCGGTTTTCGCTCAAGGGTTCCGCGTCGAGCAACATCGTGGTGAATTACAGCTTGAGCGGCACAGCCACGGCGGTCAGTGATTACACCGCGCCGTCTGGTTCAGTCACCATTCCCGGCAGCGGCGTCAACACGGTCGAACTCTCCCTCACCGCCATCGACGATGTGCTGGCCGAGGAACTGGAGACGCTCACGCTCACCATCACGCCGTCGCCGAGCTACACGCTCTTCGCGCCGAGCAGCAGCGCCACGATTTTCTTTTTCGACAACGAACAGGTGACGCTCTTCGTCGATGCCAACACGAGCAGCTATCCGCCGACCTTCGCGGAGACGAGCGCGGGCGGCACCTTCTACGTTTCGCGTTACGGCAGCACGAACCTCGCGATCACCGTCAACTACACGCTCTCCGGCAGCGCAGTGAACGGGACGGATTACACGGCGCTCCCTGGCACCGCGACCATTCCCGCCGGCGCGCTCGGCGTGGACATCCAGGTCACGCCCAGCAACGACGCGCTGGCCGAGGGCACCGAGACGGTGACGCTCTCGCTCGCACCCGGCGCGTATGCGCGCGGCCCGGCGGCGACGTGGTACATCAGCGATGACGAATCGCCCGCCGTGGCCGTGGGCTTCCCGACGACGAGCGCGACGGGCTTGGAAAGTGCGGGCACGGTCAACATCCCGGTCAATTTGAGCGCGGCGTCCGGCAGCGAAATTACCGTCGAGTATCTCGTCGATACCGGCTCACGCGCGTCGAGCACGGCGACGGGCACCGCGCCTTCGCCGCTGCCGTATTGGGTGCGCTCTGATCGCGTGGGGAATTTGATCAGCGGCTCCATCTCGCTCGACGGCACGAACTGGACCGGCGTGAGCACGCAGACGATTGCGCTGCCGAGCGCGAGCTTTCTCGCGGGCCTGCACGTCTGCTCGTACAACGTGAGCGTTCTCAGCACGAGCGTGTTCGACAACGTGGTCATCACCAACCTCCAGCCCGGTGGCACCGTCGGCGCGCGCACTTCGATCAACGTCGGCTCCACCGCGCTGGCCGGCAGCGCGACGCTCGCGGGTTCGACTTACACGGTGGCGGGCGCGGGCGACAACGTCGAGGGCACCACCGACCAGGGCTACTTCACCTACTGGCCGATCAGCAACTCGACCAACGTCACCATCATCGCGCGCGTCGTGTCGCAGCAGAATACTTTCAGCGGCGCGACGGCGGGCGTGATGATTCGCGAAACCACCGCGAACAACGTGCGGCGCGGCTACATGGCGGCGACTCCAGGCGCGGGCTTCGAGTATCACTACCGCACGGCGGCCGCAGGCGCTGAGGCGAAGGTGACGACCATTCCTGCGAAGCCGCTCTGGGTCCGGCTGCAACGCAGCGGTGGAGTGATGAGCGCGTTTCAATCCGCCGACGGCGCGGTGTGGTCGCAGGTGGGCACCAATCTCGATCTCGTGTTCGGTCCCGAAGTGCTGGCCGGTCTCGGCGTCGCCGCGCAAGTCGAAGGCCAACTCACGACCGCGACCATCGACAACGTGACGCTCACGCCCGGCCCGCTGCCGGTCTTACTCGGGCGCACGATTGGCTTCACTGCCACGCAGGGCGAGGACGAACTCGCGGGTGGCGTTTACACCGTGACGGCTTCCGCCGACGGCTTTAACGGCACCAGCGATGACGGCCACTTCGTTTCCGCGCCGGTCACAGGCGACTTCACGCTATCGGCGCGCATCACCTCGCTGACGGGCAACGCCACCTCGCCGCAAGCCGGGGTGCTCGTGCGCGAGAACACCGGACGCCGCGCGCGCAGCGCTTTCATCGGCGGT
>JANNGC010000322.1:0-3044 GCA_031380445.1 Pedosphaera sp. | reverse complement strand
GGTTGATTACGGCCAGGCGCAGAGCCGCTTCGTCGAGGCGAAGGTTCACAAGCCCAAGCGCGTCGATCTCGGTCCGCGCATCGTGCTCGACGCTGAGCGTTGCGTTCTTTGCACGCGCTGTATCCGTTTTACAAAGGACGTCGCGGGGGACGACGCGCTCGGCATCGTCAACCGCGGCAGCTACAACACGATTTCTGCCTTCCCCGGCCAGCCGTTCGACAACAACTACACGCTCAACACCGTGGACATCTGTCCGGTGGGCGCGCTCACGTCGAAAGATTTCCGCTTCCAGATGCGCGTGTGGTTTCTCAAGGAAACCAAGAGTCTCTGCACGAGCTGTGGCACGGGCTGCAACACGGTCATCGGTTCACGCGAGGACAAAGTCTATCGCTACGAGCCGCGCGAGAACGACGCGGTGAACGCGTGCTGGATGTGCGACGCGGGGCGGCTGAACTACAAGTGGATTGGGAGCGAAGCGAGGTTGTCCAAGGTCCAAGGTCCAAAGTCCAAGGTCGGGGAGGCCGTCACCTGGACTTCGGTCATCAAGGAGATTTCTGAGAAGCTGGCGCGCGCGCCGCAAGGCTCGGTTGCCATCGTTGCCTCTGCCCGCCAGACCAACGAGGAGTTGTTCCTGCTCAAGAAACTCGCGACGAAACTGGGCGCGATAACGGATTCCATTCCGCGCACCGGCGAAGCTGACAAGCTGCTCGTCGTGGCGGACAAGAATCCGAATACCAACGGCGCGATTCTTACGGGCATTGTGGATTGCCACGCCGAGATGAGTCGCAACCTGTCGAAGATCGCCGACGGCATTCGCGCCGGCAACATCAAGACGCTCATCGTCTTCGGCGAAGACGTGACCAAGCACGGCATCGGTGCCGATCTGCTCGCCAAGCTCGACACGCTGATCGTCAGCGACATTCTCCCGAACAAAACGACCGAGGCCGCGCACTATCTTTTGCCCGGCTGCGCCCACGCGGAGAAACGTGGCTCCTTCACGAACGTCAAAGGCCGTGTGCAGCGCTTCACGAAAGGCGTTGAATCGCGCGGCGACGCGCGTCCGGAGTGGGAATTCCTGCACGAACTCGTCCACAACGTCACGGGACAAAACGGCTTCGTAAGCATTGAAGGTCTGTTCAACCAGATGGCGAAGGAAGTTCCGGGGTTCAACGGCGTGACCTGGGCCGCGCTCGGCGACACGGGGGTCACGGTGCAAATATGATGACGACCACGCACCAAGCCCATTCCCCTCTCATTAGCACCCGGCTTCAGCCGGGTGTTCGTGGATGGCGGGTAGGTCGAACCGTTTTAACGGTTTGGCTCGGCGGCCCGAAACCGTTGAAACGGTTTGAAGATCGCGGCGTCGAGATCACCCGGCTGAAGCCGGGTGCTAATGAGAGCTTCGCCTCGCGTGCGGCGCGATTCGCAACAACGACTTTTTGATGGACTGGAACTTTGTCATTTGGAGTTTGGTGAAGATCCTGGCGGTGATCTTCCTCGCGGTCATGCCCATCGTCGCCTACGCGGTGCTGGCGGAGCGGAAAATTTCGGCGTGGATTCAGGATCGCGTTGGCCCGAACCGCACCGCGCCGCCGCTGCTCGCCAAGGTTCCGATCATCGGCCCGTTCCTGATCAGCCTCGGGATTTTCCAGCCGCTCGCCGACGGATTGAAGTTCATCCTCAAGGAAGACTTCACGCCCGCGCATGTCCGCAAAATCTATTTCTCGCTCGCGCCCGCCATTGCGATGATTCCCGCGCTCATGACCGTGGCGGTGATTCCGTTCGGCTCCTACCTCGGCAACCAAAGGATGGTCATCGCCGACCTGAACGTGGGCGTGCTCTACACGTTCGGCATCGTGTCGCTCTCCGTTTACGGAATCGTGCTGGCCGGTTACGCCTCGAACTCGAAGTATCCGTTCCTCGGCGGCATCCGCTCCAGCGCGCAGATGATCTCCTACGAACTCTCGATGGGCATGTCGGTCATCCCGTTGTTCATGATCGTAGGCGACCTCAATCTGAGCAAAATCATCACCTTCCAGGCGGAACACGGCTGGCTGATTCTCTACGCGCCGATCTCGTTCGTGATTTTCCTCGTGGCGGCATTCGCGGAGACGAATCGCCTGCCGTTCGACTTGCCCGAATCCGAAACGGAACTCGTCGGCGGCTATCACACCGAATACAGCTCGATGCGTTTCGGCCTGTTCTTCATGGGCGAATACGCGGCGATGGTCGCGGTGTCGGCGATGATGGTCGTGCTGTTCTTCGGCGGCTGGACGCTGCCCTTTTGGGGTCTTGATCAACCGGCGACAAGCATCCCGATGGGCCTCGCACACATCGGCATCTTCATGGGCAAGCTGCTCGCCTTCATGGTCCTGATCATCTGGGTGCGCTGGATGCTCCCGCGCTTCCGCTACGATCAGTTGATGGACTTGGGCTGGCGAAAGTTCATCCCGCTGGCGCTGCTGAACATTCTTCTCACGGCCGTCGTTTTGTGGGCCATCACGTCAACCAAATGATTGTTCCACGCAAAAAACTGAGTTTCTGGGAGCGCCTCTACCTGCCGGCTCTGGCGGGCGGGCTCAAGGTGACGTCGAAGCATTTCGTCAACACGCTCTTTCGCGGGAACACGGCAGCGAAGGAAACCTCGGACGGCTTCTATCCCGAACACAAGTGGAATGTCGGCGCGGGCTATCGCGGCGCGCCCTACCTCGTAAAGGATCAGGACGGCGACACCAAGTGCGTCTCCTGCCAGCTTTGCGAGTTCGTTTGCCCGCCCAAGGCCATCAAGATCACGCCGCCCGGCCCGGCCGGTGAAATCGCCGACCGCACCAACGCGGAAAAGATGCCGAAGGAGTTCGAGATCAACATGCTCCGCTGCATCTTCTGCGGCTTCTGCCAGGAAGTCTGTCCGGAGGAAGCGATCTTCTTGCAGAAGCCGCAGAAGATGCAGCGGAGCATGTTGATCTCGAATTCCTTCGGCATCTTTTCCGCGTTGGTGCGGTCGGCGATTTCACCGGCCGGGCCGGGCGGCGTGATCTTGATGG
>JANNGC010000645.1:0-3539 GCA_031380445.1 Pedosphaera sp. | reverse complement strand
ACTCGCGGAGCGTTTGGAGTGCGGTCGCTTTAGCGCCGCTTTCGAGAGCGTAATCCCGGCGAACTTATGACCAACAGCAACGGGTTACGGAACCGGTTTGCGCCCACGGGCACTGAGCTTCTCGCAGCGTTCCAACTGCTTCTTCTCGATCAGCTTCAGTTCGCGTTTCACGGTGGTGACGGACTGCGCCGCGCACAGCATGAGGACGCACATCACGACCAGCAGTGTCATCACGATGATCACCGTCGTGCCGCGCTGGCGGGATTGGCCAACGGAAGTTCTCATCGCGCCACCTCCGTTCCCGGCACCGCGAGGAAAGTGAACAACGGGCGCGTCGTGGCATTCGTGCGCTTGCTTTTCAATTCGACCTCCCAACGCCACGCTGACACCTGCGCCCGCGCCTCCTGTTGCATGGCCGACGATTTCACCGGCGACAGAACGAGCACCGACAGACGATCATTCGTGCCCTGCCGCCAAATCGCGCCGTCGCGGAAGAAGTAGCTCACGTCACCGTTGCGAGTCGTGAGCCGCAGTTCCTGATTCTCCTGAAGCTGAACTGCGTTCGTCGCCGCACGCACATCCGCGCGCCAGCGTTCGCCCGCCTGCGTCACGCGCACGATGTCAGCAGAGTTGCTGGTGAGGGCACGAGACTGCTCGTCCATCCGGTAGTAGGCCGCGAAGGCCACGCCGAGGACGACAAAGAACACCGCGATGTAAGCCAGGCATTCCACGAGCGAGAATCCCGCCGCCCTCGACATCCGTTCGCCAGGTGGAAAGCCTCGCGCGGCGCGGCGCGGCCAATCGCACTGCGCTCGCAGCGCGAGCGGTCCCACCTCCGAGGCGGTGCCGGGTCGCGCCCTTGGTGATTTGAACTTCATGGCAGCTTGACCTCCCGCGCCATCTTGCGCCCGCGCTCAGGCAGCAATTCGAGGCGAATGAGTTTGGTTTGCCTGGTCAGGACAAATTTCCCGGACGGCAAATTCTTCGCGGCGGTCGCGGACAGCTTCAGTTCATGCCGGCCTTCGGCAAAGCTTCGCCACTCACCAGCGGCGAGAATTTCCATTTCACCATCCAGAATCTCCATAGCCACGGCGTCGCGATAATAGGTGCGGAGCATTCGCGCTTCGTGAAACCACATGCCGCCCAGCGGCAGCATCACCGCCGCGAGGATGGCGATGGCGACGACAAGTTCCGCAGTGAGGAATCCACTGCGCGGATTCACCCGGCGGGGCGGAAGGAACGGCTTCACCACAACACGGCCTCCTCGATGATGTTGGTCAGCACGTTGAACATGCCGATGACGAAGACGCCGATGACCAGCCCGTTCCACAGCACGAGCGCGGTGGTCAGAATCTGCGCCGCCGCCTGCTCCTGTTGGAACGCTTTCGCATCCAGTGACTCGAACCAGCCGCGCAGCGCGACGATGAAGCCCTGCGTTCCGTGCTGCGCGTTAGTCAGACGCCAATGGAATTCCCCACTGTCGTCGAGCGCGCGCACGGCCTCGGTGAGTTTCACGCCGGAACTGATTTGCGCCGCGACCCGCTGCGCGCGTTTTTGGAAGAGCAGGTTGTCCGCGCCTTCCGATGCGAGTTGCACCGCACGCTGCTCGGGCACGCCGGAGTCGAGCAGCAGCGCGAGCATGGTGGCGAAGTCGCGTTTCATCCGCTTGCGCCGCCACGGCAACAGCCAGAGCACGCGGTCGAGCAGCAGCAGGCGCGGGCGCAGGCGCGGCCCGGCGATGTAGCAGAACATGATGAATTGGAACCCGAGCATGACGGCGATTTGCAGCCACGCGAAACTGTGGCTGGTCGCGAAAAACGCCTGGCTGAACGGCGGCATCGTGAAACTCATGTCCAACGCGAGCATCTTGAACTTCGGCACCACATACACCGACATCATCATGGACAGCACCGGCACCACGGGCAGGATCACGAAGGCCAGAATCGCCAGGTAGTTCAGCGCGCCGCGCGTTTGCGAGAGCGCGTCGCGCAAGGTCTGGCGGCACGCGGGCAGCACGCGCCGCACGTCGCCCAGTTCCGCGCCCACGGCGAGCATCGCGGTCACGGACGGCGGGAGCAGACGCGGCACCAGTTGCAGCGCCTGGGGCAGAGACATGCCGCCGCCGAGGAGTTCCGCGAGAAATTGAAAGCGCCGCCCGAGCACGCGGTCTTCGCTCCGGCCCGCTTCGACGATGGCGCGCTCGGGCGTCTTCCCGTCTTCCAAGCCCAGTTCCAACAGATCGAGAAACAGCCGCGCGCGCTCGCGGCGTCGCAGCGGGAGACTCAACAGCCAGTAGGTGACAACCAGCACGATGATCGGGCCGACGTAGAGCGCGATGAGGATCGCGCGCAGCCCGGCTCTTTTCAGTTCTTCGATCAGTGCGACTTCCATACGCGTCAGTTGTCGTTCATCAAGCCGCCGCCGCCGCCCAGATCGTTTATCAGCGCGGCAAACGATCTCATCAGCGGCAGCATTTCCAGTCCGATGATTGCGGCGAGAAAAAGAATGGTGACGGGCAGCGCGGCGTAGAGCGCGAGTTCCACACGATACTTGGCGCGCGCGTCGTAAATCTCCGCCGCGCGCCGGAAGCCGCGCGCCCAGTTCTCGCCCGCACCCGTGACGAGCCAGACGAAGAGCGGCGGCACGAGCCGGCTCGGTTGCACCAGATCAGAGAAATGTTTCGCGCCGCCGGCCAGACGTTCGCGCCATAATCCGAGTTCACGGCGCGCGTCGGCGTGGCCTTCGTTGCGTTGCGCGACTTCGAGCGCCGCGTCGAGGTTGGTCCCCTGCTCCAGCATGGTGGCGAGGGTCACGGCCAGTTGAGACAAACTCGCTTCGCGAAAGCCCGGCAGAAACCAGCGCGCCCGCTGCCGCCAACGTCGCACGGACAGCACGAGGACAAACACACCGGTCGTGAGCGCGAGGAACACGACCGGCAGCCAGACTTGAACGAGCAGCGAGGTTAAATGTGCGGACGCCGGCTGGCCGTTCATCCAACTTCCGAACGCGGACGAAGCCTCCTGCACCATGTGCGAGTAAATGACGGCCACGAAGGCGGACACGAACAGCGACGTGAGCAGCACGAGGCCGGGATAAACCATCAGCCCTTTCAGCCGCAGCCACGTCGTGTGCAGATTTCCGTAGTAATCCGCCGCGAGCGTGAGGACGCCGGGGAGATCATTACCTTTCAAACCGGCGCGCAACATGGCCACGTAAAGCTCGGGCAGTTGGCGGCGGCCCAACGCCTCTTCGAGCGGCACGCCTTGTTCGAGATCCGCTTCAAGCTTTTGGATTTCCTCGCGCAGCGGGCCGCGACGCATGGAGGCGGACAACTGCTTGAGCGAACTTTCCAGCGGCAGGCCGGACTTGAGCATCGCGGCGAGCTGATGGTTGAAGAAGGAGAGCTGTTCGTGGTTCATCGGGAAAAGAGCCTTTCAAACTCGGCGACATCGGTGACACCGCTTTGCACCAGTTCGCGCGCCGCGTCGCGGATGGGCTGCTTGGGCTGGAGCGCGGAGAGGCCGTGGGCGCGAAACTGT
>JANNGC010000311.1:0-2331 GCA_031380445.1 Pedosphaera sp. | reverse complement strand
CGACGCATTTTATATGTCTCGCCTCGGTGATCGCGTGCCACGGGCAGACATACGTGGAGCCCGCCAATCTGGCCAACACCGAGGCCAACAGCAGCGTGAACGACTTTTTGAACTCCTCCTCGTTCCGCATGCAAATCGTCTTCGATGCCTCTCAGTTTGCCATCCCGCTGGGAGCAAGCGGGCGGATCGACGGTATCTCGTTTCGAATCGATGGCGGGGCTGGTGGTGCCGTTACGTATTCTTTCGGAGGGGGCAGCATTACTCTATCTCTGACTCCGGTGGGACCGGACGGCTTAAGCCCGATCTTTGCAAATAATGTTGGCGCGAATCCAGTGACTATTTTCAATGGGTCTCTCGGCTTTGGTGGTGGCTACGCCCCCGGCGCAAATCCGCAGCCCTTCAACACTATTGGAGGGATCACAGCAACGACCCCCTTTTGGTACATTCCCTCGCAAGGGAATTTGTTGTTGGATATTCGTGGAAGAAGTGGGCAGGTAATCTTTCCCGGCAGCCTAGATGCACAGTCAACATTGGGCGATTCCGTATCGAGAGTCTTTGCCAACTCAGAGATTTTGACTTCAGGCACCGCCGACACGCTGGCACCAGTAATCCGCTTCGACATGACCGTGGTGCCAGAGCCTGCGACGTGGGCCTTGGCCCTGACGGGCCTGCTGCTGGGCGCGGGCTGGCGCAGGAAAAAATAGCCAGCCCGCCGGACCAGCCACCCCTCACCCCACCCGGAGCCTCTTCGCCGCCTGTTTTTGTCATAACCCTCCATCCCGCAGCCCTCTAGCCCACTTTTGTCACGGCCAAACCGGACGACTTTCTCCCTCCACCGGACGGCTGGATGGCCCGACCGGAGGCCTTTTTCCCCTGACCGGACGGCTGGTTGAGCCAACCGGACGGCTGGCGGCGCCAACCGGACGCCCGGATGGCCAAACCGGAGGGCTGGCGGTTCAAACCGGGCGGCTGGGCGGCGGAACCGGACGGCTGGCGCTTCCCACCGGACGGCTTTTTGTCCGAACCGGACGCCGGAGCGGTGATACCGGACGCCGGTGTGCCCAGACCGGACGGCTGGCAGGGCGAACCGGAACGTCCGGTTCCTCCCCGCTGAAGAAAAGCGACTGAGGCCATTTCCCGGCTTGCACCCGTCCGGGCGCAGGAGCAATGTCGCCCCCGTTCCCAGCCACTCGACCACCCAGAGGTGCGCCCGCGCGGCCGACCGGAACACCACATCAACAACCGCAACACCAACCAAAAGGAACACCATGACGGAATATTGGGAAATCACTCACGACCGCGCCGTCCCCACCCAGGTCGTCTGGGGCATGCAGCCCACCTTCGAACTGAACAAACTGACCCGCGCCCAGCATCTGACCCTCTGCGACAGCCTGCCCGCGCTGGCCCAGTCACGGGATACCGCCGAAAATAACCTGACCGACGCCATTGCGGCCAAGAATACCGTCTTCACCAAACTGCAGAACCTCGCCATCCGCGTGCCGGGCGTGCTCGACGGGATGCTCGATGACGAGGATGAGTTGAAGGATCAGCTCGACGCCATTTTTGCCATCGACGCGGACCTCTCCGAAAATCATGTGCTGCGCCGCTGCCGGCTGGTCATGCCGTTCTGGACGGATGTGAACACGGCCCGCGCCGCCGCCGCGCCGCCCAAGGCGGAGTTGACGGTGAAGTATCTGGGCGCGGATGTGGGGGTGGGGGAATTCAACTCGACCGTGGCCCTGGCCATCGCGCAGCAAAAGAACGAGGCCGAGAAACAGCGGCTGGTGACGAACGCCAAGAGCGCGCTGCGCACGGCCGACGGCAAGACGGACCGGGCCAACAAACGGTGGTATCAGGCCTGGCTCAAAGCCTTCCCCGCCGGCACGCCCGAGGGCGACGCCGCGCTCTCGGATATCCCCACGGAGCAGGGCACGCCCGCGCCTTCGGCCCTGGAAATTCTCTCCGCCGTAGCCGTGGCCGATCACACGGTGCATCTGGACTTGGACCCGGCGGGCGGGAACCACGCCACGACGAAGGAGTTGCAATATC
Organism: Pedosphaera sp.; assembly: GCA_031380445.1. Taxonomy (GTDB): domain Bacteria; phylum Verrucomicrobiota; class Verrucomicrobiia; order Limisphaerales; family SIBH01; genus JANNGC01. The sequence continues at coordinate 282 of JANNGC010000311.1, read as the reverse complement.
TGCTGCCGGGTGAGGCGGACTTCGGCCACAGCACGGCCATCACGGGCACGATGATGACGGCGGGGCCATTCACGGTCGGCGCCTCGGTGAGCTTCCGCACCCGCGTGGCCAATTCGCATCCCGGCACGGTGACGAGCGCGACGAAAACGGTGGTGGTGATTTAACGGGGCAGGGAGAAGCGCCCGTGAGCCGAGGGGTTCACGGGCGCTTTTGTTTTTATGGGGGCGTGGCGCATCTTGACCTTGTTCTGGTCACCCTCTCCTCCATTCGGAATGGAGGAGA
>JANNGC010000304.1:0-1570 GCA_031380445.1 Pedosphaera sp. | reverse complement strand
GGACTGCGTCAATCGCGCCGAGGACAAGTGCTGCGGGCCCCAGGCTGTGACGGACGCCCGCGCCGTCTCCCACAAGCTCGACATCCCATATTACCTTGTCGATGAGGCGGCGGAGTTTCAACAGCAGGTCATCAACTACTTCGCGGAGGAATACAAAGCCGGGCGCACGCCCAACCCGTGCGTGATGTGCAACGAGAAGCTCAAGTTCGGCACGCTCATCTCGCGCGCGAAAAAGCTCGGCGCGGAACTCGTCGCTACTGGTCACTTCGCGCGCACGGAAAAATGCCGCGACACCGGACGCACGCTGCTCAAGCGCGGCAAAGACCCGCGCAAGGATCAGAGCTACTTCCTTTTCTCGCTCAAGCAGGAGCAGCTCGCGCAAACCATTTTTCCGCTCGGCGAAATGACCAAGAGCGACACGCGCGAACTGGCCCGCGAGTGCGAACTCAAAACCGCCGACAAGGAGGAGAGCATGGAAATCTGTTTCGTGCCCGACCGCGACTACGGGAAATTTCTCCAGGACGCGAAGCTCGCCGCCAAGCACACCGGCGACATCGTGGATGTCCACGGGCGCGTGCTTGGCAAACACGACGGCATTGAGTTCTACACCATCGGCCAGCGCAAGGGCCTCGGCCTTTCGCATCCCACGCCGCTCTACGTCATCGAACTCGACGCGGCGAACAACCGCGTGATCGTGGGCGATGACACACAGCTCGACCGCGATGAATTCACCGTGGAGCGTTGCAACTGGATTCCCTTTGATGCTCCTCCGGCTTCGCTGCGCGCGCTGGTGAAGATTCGTTACAACCACCCCGGCACGCCCGCGACCATCACGCCCGGCGCGAACGGCTCCGCGCGCATCAAGCTCGACATTCCGCAGCGCGCCATCACGCCCGGGCAGGCCAGCGTGTTCTATCAGGACGATTTGGTCGTGGGTGGCGGTTGGATTGCGCGCTGATCTCGGCAACGCCCGAGTCACTCGTCAAAATACTGAACCCGCTAAATCCCCACTGATTCACAGGGGATTCCGTGCATTTCCCGGTTGCGCCCGCCTTGCAATCTGTTTCTATTCCCGTCCCGAATCCGGGAGTTTTGCCGGCCTCATGTTGAACGCCGTAAAGCTCAACGCTCGGGACGAATTAAATATGAGCGAGACTGTACCGACGCCCGGCGAACCGAAGTTGACCCACAACGAAACGATCAAGACCGCCATCCCCACGCTGGCCGGCAACATCGCCGCCACGATGGCGAGCGGCACCGACCAGTTCTCCGCCGATGACCAGCAGTTCATCAAGTTCCACGGCATCTATCAGCAGGACGACCGCGACCTACGCAAGACGGGCAAGAAATTCATGATGATGATCCGCGGGCGCATCCCCGGCGGCGTGATGTCGCCGGCGCAGTGGATCACGTTCGACGATCTCGCGACGACTTACGGCAACAACACGCTGCGCATCACCACGCGGCAGAGTATTCAGTTCCACGGAGTCGTGATGTCGGGGCTGGGAGCGCTGATCAAGAAGATCAACGAGTCGCTGCTCTCCACGCTCGCGGCCTGCGGCGACGTGAA
>JANNGC010000278.1:0-3107 GCA_031380445.1 Pedosphaera sp. | reverse complement strand
CCGCCCTCGCCACCTTGCAACACCGTCTCGATCTCAATCGTCTCCGGCGCCGGCGTGCTGCTCTCCGCCGGAATGCCGTCCAACGCCTCCGCTCCCGCAGAACCCTCGTCGAACAACGCCCTCGCCGCCTTATACCAACGCTTGCACAACTGATCCACCGTCCGGTCCAGCGTCCGCAATTCCGAGCGCTTCTTGTCCAGCGCCTCCTGCGTGTCCTTCACCGCCTTGATCAAGTTCGTATAACCGTCCAGCTCCGCCTTCAACAACGCCGCCGTCTGCGCCACGCCCGTCAGCGGACGCGTGATGGCCGCCTGCGCGGGCGTCATCGCCGCCAGCTTCGCGTTCGCCCGCACCCACACCGGATGCAGCTCCCGCGCGCGCTTCAGGATCGACGCCTCCGCGCGCGGCGCGTTCGCATACAGATCGTTCACGTCCTTGATGATGCCCTCGTCCTCATCGAGCATCGCTTCCATGATCGCCGGGACTTTCGTGCCCAAGATTTTCATCTTCAGCAACGACCGTTGCGCGGCGCGCACCGCCGCGTCATACGTGTCCTGCGCCACCGTGCGCAACTGCACCAGCGGCTCGAACTCATCAATGTGATCCTCCAGCTCGTCCGGCCCCTTCAGGGTGATTTTCAGGGCCGGCGTGTGTTCGCGCCACACCGGCAATGTGGCCTGCGCGCGCTCCTTCGTTACTTCATAGAATTCCATACCTTGACTCCTTCCGTTGATGTTGATGTTTCCCGACGGCGGCAAATTCTCCTCCGGCCCTGGCACCAATTGATCCCAATGCCAGCCCTCATCAAAGCGCAAACCCGGCGTATCCCAGCGCAACGGCTCCAACGCCATCGCGACGCGGCGCGGGAACGGGGCGTTGACTGATGAAAAAATCGCGGTGATGAAAGAATCCCCAGCGGCCAGAAGGCCAGCGATCCGTCTCCCTCTCCGCCATGACATGGAGGAGAGGGCCGGGGAGAGGAGGCGCGTGAAATAACCAGCCGCGCGAGCCAGCGAAACCACCCCTCTCCCTAACCCTCTCCCCGCGCTCCGTTGCGGGGCGAGGGAACCAGAAGCGGCGGAACCGGAGAGCACCCCTACTGCGCCCGGATGCCCCTCTGCTTGACCGGCGTGCGCCACGGACATCACCCGTTCCACCAATGCTTTAACCGCCTGCCACCCTGCGACGCCGGAATGCACCCATGAAGTGCCGGGCTGCGGGTCTGAAGCACCGGGTTGCGGGCCTGCGATGACTACAGACCCGGAGAAAGCGAAAACAGAGAGGGAAAAAGCCGTTACCGACCCAGAAGAAGGCCCATCAGACACCCCAGGAGCGACCACCGCACCGCCACCCGCCGTGGCGACCCGGCCCCAGACCGAGCCAACCCACCTCCCCGGCGGCGCCAACCACCAAAAAGTGTTCACACAGGCCTCCCGGGTTGGAGCAGCCCAGCCACCCGCCCCGTAGGTGACGAGGTAACAAGTCTCCAATTCAACTCCAGACCGATCAGGGACTCCTCACGTCGTATCGTACCGGGACGGCTGCTGGGTAGCAGACGACGTAAAGAGTCTCTGATCGTCTCCGAGGTCCGATGGAGACTCCTTACGTCGTCACCTACGAGGGAGGGGCGGCATCGGCAAGGTTGGAAGGCGCGGAACACGAGGAGGTCGTGATTCATCAGGACGCTGTCCTGGAACATGCGCACGAATTGTTCGAGGCGAAGGATGCGGGGCTGAGGGGACGACGGAGCAGCGGTCTTTGCTTTCGCAGACGAGGTGGATTTTTTGCCTGTCTTGCTGCCCATAGGAGTTACGCCGCGAAAACTAATCATCTCGCCGCCGTTGAAAAGAAAAAAATCGCGGCGATTTTTGGTCGCGCGGGCGGGGCGTGCATTGCGGGCTGGACGTGCGGAATCGGTCTGAGTATTTCTTCCCGCCTTATGAGCCAGCCGGATGATTTTTCAGCGGAAGCTTTTCTCCAAAGGATCACCAGCGCGGCCAATCTGGTGCGGCCGTATCGCGCGTATCTGCTGACGCGCGGGCTGGACACGCGGGAGTTCTTCGCGGCGTGCACGCTGATGCAGGCCACGGCGGCGGGGAGTGCGGCGGAGGTGGAGGCATTGACGCGCGCGGCGAAGCTGTTTGGCGCTTTCATCCAGCAGTTGGGCACGCTGCCGGATTTCCCGCCGTCGTGGACGGAAGAAGAACGGCGGCAGTGGGAGTTGACGAGTGATTTGCTGGAGTTCGACGTGATGCTGGAGGACGCGGCGAAGGATTTCCAAGGCACCAAGAGCGAGGGGCTGGCCCAGACGGCGGTGAAGTTGCGCGAGGAATTTAAGGCGGCAGTGCAGGCGGGAAAAAATCCGAAGGAGATCATCGAGGACTTCCATCTGATGGTGTCGGCGGAGATGGGGGAGACGATGCGGCGGGTGAAGTTTCGCGGGGCGGCGCTGCTGATTTATTGGGACCAGATGCCAGAGGAGAAATGGGATGAGTTGACGCTGGAGAAGCAGGAACAGTTGGTGACCATGCTAAAGCAGTGGCGCGAGGGGGAGCGGGAGAGAATTTTTTCGTCGCTGCCCATCGCGGATCGGCGGCGGCTGGAGGCGTTGGAGCAAAGGAAGCCGGAGGATTGGGACCAGGGCGGGATGATGGAGCCGTGAGCGGGCGGAGAGGAGCGGTTCCGGCGGGGGCGCGGGTTTTGACAACTTTGTCACGATTCAGGGATTGTCGGCGGGCGGGCGGCTCGTTATGAATTCGCCCCGTGTTCAAGCCTGATTCTTCCAGCGTAGCGCCGCCGCCGCTGCCTTCTTCGCGTCCGCGCGTCCTTTCTCCCTTCGCCATCGTCGCCATCTGCGTCGGAGCCGATCTCGCGGTGCTGTTGGCGGTGGGACTGGTCGTCGCCGGCGTCGCCCATGCGCGGGCGCAGTCCGTCCGCTTCCCTGCGCCGCCGCTGGCGGTGGCCGAGGCCGCGCCGGTGTTGCAGGCCGAACCTCGGGCCGCGCGCCCGACGGGCGACACCGCCGGCGTCACCTACCGCAACCACAAGCTCAAGGCCGACAATGGCGAGCCGTGGTCGTTGCACGTTTTGAAGATTGACCGTGCCCG
>JANNGC010000244.1:0-3868 GCA_031380445.1 Pedosphaera sp. | reverse complement strand
GCCGGGACGGCCAGTGGACTACGGCAGCCGGGACGGCTGCCCCACTACCCCTGATGGAGAACGCCGCATGAAACCGCGCCTCGTCATCATCGATGGAATCCGCACCCCGTTCGGCAAGGCCGGCACCGACCTCGCACGCCTCAACGCCGTGGAACTGGGCCGCCTCGCCGTGACGAATCTTCTCCGACGCACCGGCCTGAATCCCGCGCTCATTGACGAAGTGATCTTCGGCTGTGTCTCGCAGCCCGCCGATGCCGCGAACATCGCGCGCGTCATCGCGCTGCGCTCCGGGATTCCCGAGCGCGTTCCGGCCATGACGGTGCATCGCAACTGCGCCAGCGGCCTCGAATCCCTCACGATGGCTTACGAGAAAATGTGCGCCGGCCGTGGCGGCATCTTCATCGTCGGCGGCACCGAGAGCATGTCGCAGATGCCGCTGATCTTTAGCCAACGAGCGGCGAACAAGTTCGCGAAGCTCGCCCGCGCGAAATCCTTCACACAAAAACTCGGCGCCCTTGCCGCCTTTCGCCCGCGTGATTTTCAGCCGCGCATCGGATTGCAACTGGGACTTACCGATCCGGTGTGCGGCCTGAACATGGGCGAGACGGCGGAACTGCTCGCCCGCGAGTTCCACATCAGCCGCGAGGAGCAGGACGCCTTCGCGCTGGAATCTCATCGCCGCGCCCTCGCCGCCCGCAGCAAACTGGCCGAAGAAATCTGCCCCGTGCTCACGAGTGCGAATCCTCATTCCGCACTCCGCACTCCACACTCCGCACTCACGTCCGACAACGGCCCGCGCGAAAACCAGTCCCTCGCCGCGCTCGGCAAATTGCGTCCCGTTTTCCAAAACAATTTGGGCACCGTGACCGCCGGGAATTCCTCGCAGATCACCGACGGCGCGGTCGCACTCCTGGTCATGGAGGTGGAGCGCGCCAGGGGGCTTGGGTTAGCTCCGTGTGGCGCGCTCGTTGATTACGCAGTGACGGGCTGCGACCCGAAGCGCATGGGTCTCGGCCCGATCTTCGCGCTGGAGCAGTTGCGCGAGCGCACCGGCCTGAGTGTGGATGACGCCGACCTCATTGAGATCAACGAAGCATTCGCCGCACAGACGCTCGCGGTGCTGAAGGGCGCGGAGTCAGCAGAACATCAACACGCGGACTCGGCGGTCCGCGCTCCGCTCGGAAAAATTCCCCGCGACCGGCTCAACGTGAACGGGGGAGCCATCGCGCTCGGCCATCCCGTCGGAGCGACCGGTGCGCGACTGATTCTAACCAGCTTGAAAGAACTGCAACGCCGCAATGGCCGGCGCGCCCTCATTTCATTGTGCGTGGGCGGCGGCCAGGGCGTGGCGTTGTGGTTGGAAAGGAACGTATGAAAACATTGGAAAACTATTTCCGGCACGACACCAACGCCGTGCCGGTGGCCACAAATCTCCCGCCGTCCAGCGTTCACCGCACCGCAAACATGCTGCGTGAGGTGGACGACCGTGGCCTCTGCACGCTCACCTTTGATCGTGCGAATTCCTCGGCAAACATCTTTGACCGCGAGGTGCTGCTGGAACTCAACTCGCAACTCAGTTGGATGGAGCGCGAGCCCGGTTTGCGCGGCGTCATTCTCGTCAGCGCCAAGCCGTCCATCTTCATCGCGGGTGCGGACATCCATTCCTTTGCCGGCATGGCGGCGTCGGAACTTGGTGAACTTATCGAACTTGGCCAGCGCGTGTTCAATCGTCTCGCGGCAATGGAGGCACCGACCGTTGCAGCCATCCACGGCGCGTGCGTCGGCGGCGGCTATGAACTCGCGCTGGCCTGCCGCTACCGCATTGCCACTGATGAACGCGCGACCAGGATCGGTCTGCCGGAGGTGCTGCTCGGCATTCTCCCGGCCTGGGGCGGCTCCACGCGGTTGCCCCGGCTCATTGGCATTCCCAAAGCGCTGGAGATCATTCTGAACGGCAAGACGCTCGCGGCGGAGCGCGCGCTCAAGCTCGGCATGATTGATGAAATCGTTCCACGCGAACAGTTGCTCGAAGTCGCGCGCCAACGATTGTTGCATCCGCATAAATTGCCTCGCCCCAGCCATCGCGTGTCGAACAATCCCATCTCCGCCATGCTCATCCGCGCGCGTGCGATGCGCGAACTGGCGGGCCGCACGCGCGGCAACTACCCCGCACCCTTCGAGGCGCTCGACGTGGTGACGGAAGGCGTGTCGCTGACGATGGAGGATTCTTTGGCCTTGGAACGCGAAGCGATTCTCCGCCTCGCGGAGACGCCCGCGTGCAAAAGTTTGCTCCGCCTCTTCCTGCTCAAAGAGCGCGCAAAGAAATCAAAGGTGGCTCCGCTCGCGCTGCGAGCGGAGTTCCAAGCTGACTCGCCTCGCAGCGCGAGGCTTTCCCCCTCTCCCATCACTCGCACTGCCGTCATCGGGGCCGGTGTCATGGGCGCGGGCATCGCGCAATGGCTCAGTGCGCGTGGTCTCCCGGTGATTCTCCGCGACGTGAGCCTCGAGCAACTCGTGCGCGGCATGTCCACCGTTTCTTCGCTCTACGAGGACGCGGTGCGCCGCCATCACCTCACCGCTCTCGAAGCGCGTGATGGCAAGGACCGCATTTTCGCCGCCGCCACGGACTTGCCAATGCGCGACGTGGACATCGTGATTGAAGCGGCCACGGAAAAACTTCCGCTCAAGCAGGACATCTTCCGCTGCCTCGCGGCGCAGACGGGGCCGAACACCATTCTCGCGACGAACACCTCCGCGCTCTCCATCACCGAAATCGCCGCCGCCACGAGCGCACCCGAGCGCGTGGTGGGTCTGCACTTCTTCAATCCCGTGCCGCGCATGGAACTCGTCGAGGTCGTGGCCGGGGAGAAAACTTCGCCGGAAGTGGTCGCGCGCGTGGTGGAGTTCGCGCGCCGCATCGGCAAGGTGCCGGTCGTGGTTCGCGACCGCCCCGGCTTCGTCGTCAACCGCATCCTAATGCCGTATCTCGTCGAGGCCGTGCGCCTGTTCGATGCCGGTGCGAGTGCGCATGACATTGACGAAGCGATGCTCGACTTCGGCATGCCAATGGGGCCGCTCCGCCTGCTGGACGAAGTGGGCCTGGATGTGGCCGCGCATGTGGTCAGCACCTTGGGAAAACATTTCGGCGAACGAGTCACTGCTCCGGCGTTGATTGAGAAAATGTTGGGCGCGGGAATGCTCGGGAAAAAATCCGGTCGCGGTTTCTATGACTACGCACACGGCAAGCCGAATCACGAACTGGATGTGCTCCGCACCGTCCATCGCCACACCCATTTCACGCGCGATGAACTCACGCGCCGCCTGGTGCTGCTCATGGTGAACGAAGCCGCGCGTTGCGTGGAGGAGAAGGTCGCTTCGCCGGACGACATTGATCTCGCGATGGTGCTCGGCACGGGCTTCGCGCCCTTCACCGGCGGGCCATTGCGCTATGCGGAAGCGTATCCCGTCGCCAGCGTGGTCGCGGCGCTGGAAGGAATGGCCGCGACCGAGCCGCGCTTTGCGCCGTGTGACTTGTTGAAGCGGATGAGCAGAACGGGTCGTGGGCAGTTCGTTGCCCCCTCGCCATTAGAACGCGCCTGTTCCCCTCACCCCGGCCCTCTCCCCGAGGAGAGGGAGGCCGGCAGCCAGTCTCTCGACGATACGAGCGCGTTCAACGAAGCCAGAAAACTGAATGCGGTTCTCCCTCGCCCAGCGGGAGAGGGCCGGGGTGAGGGAGATCGCGTCATCAAACCTGCGAGCGTTCAGATTTCAACGCGCTCCACCACATCACTCGTTCAAGCGAAAGGCCAACTATGAACACCTCAATTCACGAACCCGACGCCACCGCCATCGACACTTCCAAAATGTC
>JANNGC010000228.1:0-1502 GCA_031380445.1 Pedosphaera sp. | reverse complement strand
ACCTGATAGCGGCAGAGGTCGATGGGATGGTCGCTGGTCAGCTCGGTGTAGATGCGTTCGTCGAGCTTGCCGTAGCTGGAGCCGCCGGTGTTCAGGGCTTTAAAGCCGCCGTTATTCTCGGGGAGTTTCTGTTTGATGATGTCGGCCTGGATGGTCACGCCGAGGTGATTGGCCTGCCCGGTGAGGTCGGCGCTGACGTGGTAATCCTTGTCCGACTTGAAAGCGTTGTTGCGCAGATAACACCAGAGGACGGTGGCCATGCCGTGTTCATGCGCGGCGGCAAAGGCCTGCGCCACTTCGACGATCTGGCGACCGCTGTTGTCCGAGCCAAAGTAAATCGTGGCTCCCACGGCGGCGGCACCCATCTCGGCGGCTTCCTTGATCGTGCCGAACATGATCTGGTCGGCCTTGTTCGGGTAGGTGAGCAGCTCGTTGTGGTTGATCTTCACGAGAAAGGGAATCTGGTGCGCGTATTTGCGCGAGACGGTGCCGAGCACGCCGTAGGTGGAGGCCACGGCGTTGCAGCCGCCCTCGATGGCGAGCTTGACGATGTTCTCGGGATCGAAGTAAGCGGGGTTCTTGGCGAAGCTCGCGCCGCCGGAATGTTCGATGCCCTGATCAACAGGCAGAATGGAAAGGTAGCCGGTGCCGCCGAGGCGTCCGTGGCGGAAGAGGCGTTCGAGGTTGGCCAGCACGCGATTGCTGCGATCGGAGTGGGTCCAGATACGGTTGACGAAGTCCGGCCCGGGCAGATGGAGCTGGTCGCGGGGCACGGTCTTGCACTGGTGCTGGAGGAGCGAATCGGCCTTGTCGCCGAGCAGGGAGAGGATTTCAGAGTTCATGAGTTTGGTTTCAATTTTGTGTTTAAGGCGCGGCGGGCCGGTCATGGCTCGCTTCGGGGCGCGAGCGTAGGGCGCGGGGTGGGACGAAGGCAATGGCGGGGTGAAAAACGGGACGGTTCCGGGGCGGCGGGAAGGGCGGCGGCGGGTGAGTTATCCAAGGACCCGTCCACCCCTCCCAACTTCGCGTCCTTCGACCCTTCGCGCGACCTCATTCCCCTTCCCGCCCCGTTACACCGCCGCCAGTTCCTGCCAGAGATGCGCCGCCATCGCCATGCCCCCCGCGAAACAGTCCAAATCAAACTTCTCGTTCGGCGAATGGGCGTTGTCGTCCGGCAAGGCCAGCCCGAGCAGCAGCGTGTCCACCCCGAGCACGCGCTTGAAGTCGCTCACGATGGGAATCGACCCCCCCTCGCGCATGGCAATCGGCTCCGCTTTGAAGCCCGCCTTCAGCGCGCGCAACGACGCCTGCGCCATCGGGCTGGTCGGCGACACCAGATACGGCACGCCCCCGTGCCCCATCGTTACCTGCATCTTCACCGTCGGCGGACACAGCTTTTTGAGATGCGCCAACACCTGCTTGCGAATTTTCGCGGGGCTCTGATTCGGCACCAGCCGCATGGTGATCTTCACGCTCGCCCACGAGGGCACGATGGTCTTGCT
>JANNGC010000181.1:0-9724 GCA_031380445.1 Pedosphaera sp. | reverse complement strand
CATTTGTATCAGTCCCACTTTGCGTCCTTCGCGGACTTTGCGTGAGGCATTCTTCTCCCGACGAATTACGGACGCGCGGACTCGGCGGTCCGCGCTCCTGCGCCCGCGTGTAAAATGCCCGCGTCCACCTTTCCTCCGGCTTGCCAGCCCCGGTTCAATTGCTAGGCTCGCGCCATGAAAAAATTCATCGCCCTCCTGATTCTTATGGCCCTCACCACCGCGCCCTTGCTCGCCGCTGATGCGCCGGCAAAGGGGAAAATAGTCCACGTCGTCTCGTTCAAATACAAAAAGGCCGTGACCGAGGCGAAGCAGAAGGAAATCGCCGACGCCCTCGTCGCGCTCAAGAAAAGCATCCCGCAAATCATCTCCGTGGATCACGGGCGGAACATCAGCAAGGAAGGGTTCGACAAGGGCTACGACGAGCTTTTCATCGTGACCTTCGCCAATGAGAAGGACCGCGACATCTACCTCGAACATCCCAAGCACAAGGAATTCGCCAAGCTGCTCGACGGCATCCTCGCGGACAAAGGCGTGTTTGTCTTCGACTACGTGTCGAAGCAGTAGGCGTAACGGCGCGAGACGCCATCCCCTGCCTCCAGATCACACGTTTTAACAGCGCGGGTCGCGATTTTTACGCTGTCACTCTCGCAGAAATGGAATAATGGCGATACGCAACAAATGTCCGGGCTGTTCCGGTGATTACCAATTCGAGAAGATCGAGACGGGGCAGCACCGAACCTGCCCGCATTGTCAGGCGGCAATCACGCTCACCAAGCCGGAATCCCGAAGGCCGATTATCGAATCCGTGATCGTTGTCGTTGTGCTGATGATCTTCGTTGGTAAGTGGGCGTGGGAAAGAAACTTGTCTCAATCCAAGTTCCCGCCTGCATCGTGGAGAACTCAAAAAATCGCTGGCATTTCAATTGAATTCCCAAGGGAAATTTATCGTGATGTGAACCTTGCCACAAACATCAGCAGCAAGGTGTTCGGCGAGCTTGCCGAGAAAGAATTCTTCAGCAGTGACGACGCGCTTATCCCATACGTTGTGGCCTGCCGTTACGTTGCGAAGCCGGAGGTTGTCGTGAGTTTGGATGTCATGGCTGAGTCCCACATGAAGGCCATCGCAAAAAGGGTGTCCGCTGAACCAAATCCAAAGTTTGAGACAGCAGTAAAGACGGTTAGCGGATTGCCTGCCAGACACTCGCAATTCAAAACCAACAAGCCGAAGCCGGAGCTTGGTGGCGGAGAATTTTCTGTGGATTTGGTCACTGTTCAGAGCGGGCAAACACTTTGGATGGTTCAGATTTTTTCTTCAGGCAGCTTCATCAAAGAATCTCAGCGCATCACATCATCAATCACCATCGCATCACCATGACCGAACAACAGATGCTAGATGGAAACCAATCACGCTTGCCGATATGACCGACTACGTTCTTGCCGATCTGACTTCCAACCTCAGAGAAGCGCAGCATTTGTTTTACGAGGCCGGGCTTCAAATCCACAAGCGCGGGGCTGGCGCAGTAGAGACAAAAAAGCAGGCCGAAAAGATTCAAAACGTGGCGCGCAATTTGGCGTTCCCACTGATCAGCCTCGAATTGTTGCAGGCGTCCAGCCATGCGGCGGCATTGGTGAGGATTGATCTGCGCCGAGAGCGCATGTCTTGCGCTGTGGTGGAGTCTCATTTCAGAGAGCTTCTTGAATCGACTCATTGGGGGCTTGGGCAGATGCGGATCGCGTTAATCCCTTACGAAAAGCAGCTTTTTATCAACAGCGAGGCACTGTTCGGCAATAAGGTTCGCAAGGAGTTTCCGTCTGCCGCGCCGGACATTAAGGAGAGCGGAAACTGCATGGCGGTGGGTTTGAACACTGCTGCCATTTTCCATCTGATGCGCGCCGTTGAGCATGGAATCCGCGCGCTGGCTCAACACTTCAACGTGAAGGTCATCGGAAAGAAAAAGAAGACTCCGGTGGACATGGCGACTTGGGATCAGGCGATCACGGAAATAGACAGGAGGATTAGTAAAAAACTCCGCTCCGTAATTCCGCTTTCTGGGCAGCCGAAGCACCAAACGGCAACGAAGCGGCCAAAGTCCAAACTTGAGGCTGACAAGGTGTTTTACAGAACCGTGATCCATGAATTGCTGGCTTTCAAAGACGTGTGGAGAAACCACGTCATGCACACGCACGGAGCCTACACAGACGAAGACGTGATGCACGCCTACGCGCACACTCGCGCGTTTATGGAGCGACTTGCAACAAGGGTGTCAGAGAGGAAAGTTGGGCGCGTTAAGTAGATGAAATAGCAACAAAAACAAAGGCCCGCACGGTGCTTGTAACACCGAGCGAGCCGCAACTGGGTTTGCACCATGAAACGAATACGTCACTGACTGGCTGGCGATAGCGGCTTTGATTCTGGCATTGCTGGCTTGGTTTCGACCGTATTGGAAGAATCCTTGCGACGAATCTCGATCCCCAAGTAGTCCCGGAACAGGGACAGCAGGGAAATGAGCAGCGCGGCAATGGACAACCAGATCGCGGGCTGTCGGTGCCACGGCTGCGGCGCTGGCCTTCCAACTGGTGTAAAGCTCATGTGGTTTTGTCCTTTGGTTTCCAGATAAGGCCAGCATCGACAGCGAAAGTGAAGCGCGTATTATTTTGAAGAAAATGAACTCGAAATACTTCAACGTCATGCTCGCACTCATCACCGGGCTGTTGGCCGTCATCGCCTGTTGCTTGCTCTTTCAAGTAGCAGTTTCGATCTGGCCGCTCCATGTGGGGCGTGCGGTGCCGGTTCTTGTTCAAGGCTTCGACATCGGTGAGCAGAGAGTCCCGGTCAGCATCAAAGACAGCTACGAACTGGACGTGAGCATTACCGCCATCGACATCGGCCCGACAAGAATCGGCAGAAGACACAACCACAAAGATACACTGCCGGTATCAATCGACGCCGTTAATCAACGGCCTATCGGGGTCATAAACCGTGGTGTTCCGGTTGAGATTAAGTAGGGCACAATCTGGTGGGACATGACCTGGTGAATGGTCAAATCTCCTCACTGCACCGTCACCACCGTGTAGTTGCGCTTCCCTTTGCGGAGCAGGAGGTGTTTGCCGAAGAGCAGGTCGGCGCTCGTCACCGCGCGCGCGGCGCTGGACTCTCGCACGTTGTTGATGTTGATGCCGCCTTGCTCGATGTCCTTGCGCGCCTGGCCTTTCGAGGGACATAGCCCGGCGTGAACGAGCAAGTCCACGAGCAGCGTGCCCGCGCCGTCCAGCCCTGACTTCGCCAATTCCTTCGACGGCACTTCGCCCACGAGATCGTTGAACGTGCGCTCGGAAATTCCCTCCAGCCCGCCGCCGAACAGCACGTCGCTCGCGCGCACCGCGTCGTCCGCCGCCGTTGCGCCGTGGATGAGTTCGGTGAGTTCGCGCGCGATGAACTTGTGCGGGGCGCGCGCGCCGGGATTCGCGGTGTGCTGCTGTTCCAGTTCCGCAATCTTCGCCTGGTCGGCGAAGGAGAGCATCTTTGCGATCTTCAGCACGTCGCCGTCTTCGAGCTGGATGAAAAACTGGTAGAAGCGATACGGACTCGTCTTCTTCGCGTCGAGATAGACCGCGCCGCTGGCGGTCTTGCCGTACTTCGTGCCGTCGGCCTTGGTCATCAGCGGGAAGGTCAGTCCCCACACGGGCACGCCGAGCTTCTTGCGGCAGAGGTCGGTGCCGGCGGTGATGTTGCCCCACTGGTCGGTCGCGCCGACTTGCAGGTCGCAGTTCAGCTCCTTCTTCAAATGATAAAAGTCGAACGCCTGCAACAACTGGTAGCTGAACTCGGTGTAGCTGATGCCCACCTCGCGGTCCTCCATGCGCGCGCGCACGGACTCCTTCTGAATCATCTGGTGGACCGCGAAGTGCTTGCCGATGTCGCGGAGGAAATCAATGAAGCTGACGTTCGCGGTCCAGCTCGCGTTGTCCACGAGGCGCGCAGGATTCGCCTTTGCCTCGAAGTCGAGCACGGAGGCAAGCTGCGTCTTGATGCACGCGATGTTGTGGTCAATCAGCTCGCGCGTGAGCAACTGCCGCTCGCTGGCCTTGCCGCTCGGGTCGCCGATGCAGCCGGTCGCGCCACCCGCCAGCGCGATGGGCGAGTGGCCGGCGAGTTGAAAGCGCCGCAGCGCGAGCAGCGGCACGAGATTGCCGACGTGCAATGAATCCGCCGTGGGATCGAAGCCGCCATACAGCGTGGTGGGTGTGGCGAGACGTTTCGAGAGAGCTTCGAGATCGGTGCAATCCGCGAGCAAACCGCGCCACTGTAATTCGGCAATGATGTCCATTTGAGGGGCGATTTATCGCGACGGGCGGAGTGGGGGTCAAAGATGAAATTGGTTCGTTCCCGGAGCGCGGGTTTTCCAACCCGCAGCACTGTGAAACGGAGAGGGGCGTTCGCAAGTTCTGACGCCTTCGTGCTGAGGGACGTTGCTGCGGGCTGGAAAGCCCGCGCTCCGGGGCGGGTGCTGCGTTGCGCCAGTGGCGCGGCCCGGCTAGTCTCGCGGCATCATGCAAAGCAAAGCGGCCACGGCGCAGAAGTATCTCGCAGAACTGCCTCCAGATCGTCGCGCCATCATTGAGGCGGTGCGCGCGGTGATTCTGAAGAACCTCGATCCGGTGTTCGCGGAGGCGATGCAGTACGGGATGATTGCTTACGTGGTTCCGCACTCGGTGTATCCGCCCGGCTACCATTGCAACCCCAAGGATCCGCTGCCGTTCATCGGCCTGGCGTCGCAGAAAAATTATTGCTCGCTCTACCTCGGCTGCGCCTACGGGCCGGGGCGCGAGGAAAAATTCCGCGCGGCCTGGGCGAAGACCGGCAAGAAGCTGGACATGGGCAAGTCCTGCGTGCGCTTCAAGAAGGTGGAAGACCTGGCGCTGGACGTGATTGCCAAGGTCATCCGCGCTGAGACGGCGAAGAAGTTCATCGCGTATTACGAGTCGGTGATCAAAAACACGATGCGCCGTGGGGCCAAAAAATCTCCGGCGAAAGTTTCCGCGCGCCAGCCGAAGACAAAAGCGCGGGCTGGGGTTTGAAGCCAGGCGCTGGCCCGCCTCACTCCACGTCATGTCCGCGGTTGTCGATCACTTCCACAAACACGCTGCTCGGCGTCTTCCAGAACTCGCGATAGGACTTGGCGAGCTTGGCCACGGGATAATTCGTGCGCACGGTGATAGACCACCACCAGCCCGGCTTCAGCCCGGTGCGTCCATGACCCCAGACTTCGCTGCGGCGGTAGCCGACCACGTCGGTGTCCTTGCGCAAGGCCTGGCCGAACTGCGTCACGACTTCCTCGCTCTCGATGATCTCCCAGTTGCGGTTGGTGTCGCCCGCGTCCTTCGGCTCCTTGCTGACAAAATCTTTGGTCTTCGCGGAAGGCGTCCAGAACTCGAGCCGCAGCGTGTCGGGGACAATCATCTCGGTGTTCAAGTTGTTGACCACGAGCGGCGTCCAGAGACGGCGCGCGGGCGCGGGCGATTTTTTCTCCGGCGCGAAGGTGTAAATGGCGAAGGCGAGCAAGGCGCAGACGGCGAGGATGGAGAGAAAGCTCCAGAAGGTTTTCGCCGAGGTCTGGGAACGGAGTGGGAATTTCATAGGGATGTGGGTTGGGGCCGCAGAGCGAGGGTGCGCGCAAACATCTGGGCCAAAGTTTTCACGGAGCGGGACTGTGCCGGAAGGCCACGCGGCTGGCAACGGGAAGGTTTTCCTGCGCGCCAGAAGGCCGTTGCTTGGCGCGGTCGCCGCTTTGCCTTAACACTCCCGCGTGATTTCCGCCGCCCCCGTTCTGGTCGCGCGCCACGCGATGGCGACGCGCTTCGAGATCGCCCTGCACGGCGCGAATCCCGTGGCGCTCCGCGCGGCGGGCGAAGAGGCGCTGGATGAAATCGAACGCGTCGAGGCGCAACTCAGCCTCTACCGCGCCAGCAGCGAAATCGCCTTGCTCAATCGCGAGGCGCATCAGCGGGCCGTGCGCGTCACGCCCGCGCTCTTCCAACTGCTCGTGCGCGCACTGGCGCTCTCGCGTGAGACCGGCGGCGCATTTGACCCCACCATTGCGCCGCTCGTGCGCGCGTGGGGTTTCATGGGCGGCGCGGAGAACGGAGCCGTGCCGGAGCCAGCGGCGCTGGAAGAGGCGCGGGCGAAAGTCGGCGGTCAGCACGTCGAGCTGGACGCGGACAAACTCACCGTCCGTTTCACGCGCGCGGGCGTGATGCTCGATCTCGGCGCGATTGGCAAAGGTCACGCCGTGGATCGCGCGGTGGCGGTGTTGCGGGCGGCGGGCGTGGAGCGCGCGCTGATTCACGGCGGCACCAGCACGTCCTTCGCGCTTGGACGCCAGCCGGATGATGCGCCGTGGAAGGTGGCGATCATTTCGCCGGATCAAGATTCATCCGCGCCGCCGCTCGCCGTGGTGGAATTGGAAAACGAATCGCTCTCCGTCTCGGCGGTGTGGGGCCGGTCGTTCCGCGTCGGAGAAAAAACTTACGGCCACATCATGGACCCGCGCACCGGCGCACCGGCGGAAGGCGCGCGGCTCGCCGCCGTGGTGCTGCCGGGCGCGACGGAGACGGACGCGCTCTCGACGGCGCTGCTGACAGCCCCGGAGTTGCTGGAGGATTTGGTGAGGCAGCGTCCACGCCTGCGCGCGCTGGTGGTGAGCGGGAGTGAAACCGCGCCGCAGATCGCCACGCACGGAATGCGGCGGCTTTGACTGCGGAGCGCGGGTTTTCCAACCCGCCGCAATCTTCATAGGCTGAGAGCGCAAGAACTTGCCGACACCGCTCACCATTTCACGTTGCTGCGGGTGAGGACACCCGCGCTCCTTCTGCGCCGCTTGACGCCCTGCCGCCGCCGCGCATCATGCCGCCATGAATTTT
Source organism: Pedosphaera sp. (assembly GCA_031380445.1). GTDB lineage: Bacteria > Verrucomicrobiota > Verrucomicrobiia > Limisphaerales > SIBH01 > JANNGC01. The sequence goes on along the minus strand of JANNGC010000181.1, from coordinate 2,803 downwards.
CCCCGGATGCTGTGCCTCGCCCTTTGCCTCAGCGCGACGCTTGCTTTCGCGCAACTGCCTGGCAGCAAAAAGGACAAGCCCACGGCCGCCGCCACGCCGCGCAACGCCATTCGCAGCGGCCCGTTCCTCGAACTCGGCCCACTGCTCGGCGACGTGACCGCTACCGGCGCGCAGGTCTGGCTGAAAGCCTCGGGCGAAGGACTGCTCTCCGTGGCCGTGGGGCGCGAGGCCGACTTGTCCGACCGCGAGGGTTTCAAGGCGCCGAAGCTGAAAGCCGCCTCCTTCTTCAGCGCGTCCGTGCGGCTGAAGGATTTGGCGCCGGCGACCAAATACTTTTACGCCGTGCTGATGGATGGCGAACTGGTCACGCCGCGACCGTACCCGTCCTTCACCACCGCGCCGGCGGAGGGCGCGAGCGGACGGCAGCGGTTCGCGTTCGTTTCGTGCGTGGGCTACAACGGCTTTGACTCCGCCGCCGCGTGGGCCGATCTCGCGTCGCGCACGAACTTCGACACGTTGCTCATGCTCGGCGACAACCACTACGGCGACACCGCCGACCCGGCGAAACATTTTGCCACCTTCGCCGTGCAGCGCCGCCTGCCGGGCTACGCGGATCTCAGCCGCCGCGTGCCGCAATACGCCATCTGGGACAATCACGATTACGCGCCGCAGCCCACGGACAAACGCGCCCCCGGCAAGGCCGAATCGCTTCGCGCCTTCCAGATGCTCTGGCCGAATCCCGCGTTCGGTGAGAAGGACAATCCCGGCGTCTATTTCAAGTTCACGCGCGGCGACGTGGACTTCTTCATGCTCGACGGCCGTTATCATCGCGACCCGGACAGCTCGCCGGACAACGGCGCGAAAACTCACCTCGGCGAAAAGCAACTGGCCTGGCTCAAGCGCGAACTGCTCGCCTCGAAGGCGAAGATCAAAGTGCTGGCCACCGGCGGCGAATGGCAGACGCACGGCCAGGCCGCGTCGTGGACGAGTTTCCCGCGCGAGCGCGCCGACCTGTTCAAGTTCATCGAGGAGCACAAGATCGGCGGACTGCTCCTGCTCTCCGGCGACCGCCATTTCACCGCCGCCTATCAGGCCGCAGGAAAATTCCTCGAGGTGACGAGCGGCCCGATGGGCAGCAAGAACGTGAACCCAAAGGCCACGCCCGAGATGTGGTGGAACGGCGGGCCGTCCGGAAAATTTTACTGCGTCTTCGATGTGGACACCGCGCCGGAGAAGCCGCGCGTGACGCTGGAAATTTACCGCGCCGGCGAGGGGCTGGCCTTGCGCCGGGAGTTCACCTGGGAAGAAGTGCTGGGCGAAACAAAAATCCCGCCGCTGCCCGCACGCGGCCCGGCAGGGAACTGATGACATCTCGCGCTCGACGCCATCGCGCCACCTGCTACAACGCCGCCATGCCATCGAAGCACCGGCTCGGCTCCGTGCTCCTGCTGCTCGCACTCGCCGCACTCACCGGCTGCGGCCTGCACCGCGAGAGCTTCACTTACAAACTCTGGCACACCGACGAGTTCCGGCACTGGCGCGAGCCGGCCACCAACGCCGCCGTCACCGTGAACTTTTCGCCCGCGCGCAAAGATTACCTCGTCACCTACAACTCGCTGCGCGACGGGGACAACACGCCGCGCCGGCAGTCGTATTTTCTCGGCGATTACCAAGCACGTCTGCTGGAGGAAAAAAAGCCGCGCCTCGTTTCCAACAAGAAATTGCCGCTCGTATCCGTGCCGTTGAACAGCGCGACCACTCCGCCCTGCGCGCACTTTGAACATGTGCTGACCATTCATACGACCGAGGGCGAGATCGGTCCGTATCCATTGCCCACCTACGTCGAGTCCGACGGCGCCATCGTGAAGACCGCGCTGACGCCGCTCACGGTCATCGGTGATGTTACTTGCCTGAGTCTGCTCATCGGCTTGATCGGCGTCTTCGCCTACGCGGGCAGCGGCGCGAGCATTAACGGTTACTGACACCCCGGCGCGCGGGCTTTCCAGCCCGCAGCAAGCCGCTACGCGGTGTGGTGTCGGATTTTTCCAGAGCGCGCCGTCATTCGGACGTTGCTGCGGACTGGAAAGTCCGCGCGCCGTGACAACTCCGCTTGCCCCTCGCTCCGCACGCCCGCTACGTTCGCCGCACTAAATTTAATGAGCGCGGTGGATTCTTACCTCAAAGGACTCGACTACTCAGTCGTGCAGCAATGCATGCACTGCGGCATGTGCCTGCCCACCTGCCCGACCTACGACAAAACCAAGCTGGAGCGCAACAGCCCGCGCGGCCGCATCGCCCTGATGCGCGCCATCGCGGATGACCGGCTGGAACCAACGGTGGCCTTCGCGGACGAAATGTATTTCTGCCTCGGCTGCCTCGCGTGCATGACGGCCTGCCCGGCGGGCGTGAATTACGCGGAACTGTTCGAACACGCGCGCGCCGAGGCCGAGCGCGTGGGTGTGTTGAAAAACCCGAAGCGCAGCTTCATCCGCTGGTTCACCGTGGGCTGGCTGTTCATGGATTTGCGCCGGCTGCACATGGTCGGACTGGCGATGCGTATGTATCAGCAGCTTGGATTTCAAACGCTCCTCCGCCGCAGCGGCGTGAGCGCGGTCTTCAGGGCCGCGCCGTCGCTCTCCACGTAGGTCGGCAGGGCGTACGGCCCGACCTGTCCCTCGGCGGTGTAAATGGTGAGCCGGTGGAGAAAGGTGGCGCTGGGCGGCGGGTTCGTGGATCCGTTCAGCGGCACCGCCAACAGTTGGAGTTTGTTCGTCGAGACCGGGCGCGGCTTGCGGTGGTCGGG
>JANNGC010000137.1:0-2091 GCA_031380445.1 Pedosphaera sp. | reverse complement strand
TGGGCAGCACGCCGAGAATGGCAATGAGCGCAATGGCAATGACGCCGAGCGCAATGGCGATCTCCGCCATCGTGAAGCCGGATTCGCCGCACGGAGCGCCGGTCTCCGACCCGGCACGTTTCCGCGACCGCCGCTCCGAGTCGGGTCGGAGACCGGCGCTCCGGTCGTGGGAATGTCTGGCGTACAGTTTCATTGCAGTCGCGTCTCCAGCCGCTTGGCCCGCCCGGTCAGCGCGTTGACGTAGATGACGTTGTTGGAGCCATTGTCCGGCGGGATTTCCGTAACGTCGTAGTCGCTGATGCTGTTGACCACGCCATTTACGTCGCGAGAGACAAAGATCGAACCGCGCGCCACGTTGAGGTTACGATCCCCGGCCATGCTGCCCGCCCCCGTTTCATCCCGATCCACGGTGATGCAGCGCCCTTCGTGATCGAAGGCGACGTAGGGAAACCCCAGACCGGCGAAACTGACAGGCGGACTGCTGGAAAACGGAAAACGAAACTTCGGGGCCGGATTGTTGCCGCTGTATCTGAAGAACACGGAGTTGCCCCCAAACATCTTCGTATCAACGAAGGTCTTGTCCGGCAGCGATTTCCACTCGGTGATGTAGCCGTCCGTCTCGCGCGTGCCCGGCTGCTCGCCCACGCGGCGATACTGGTAGAGCGCGTAGTGGGTATAAACACCGCCCTGCAACCGCTTGACCTCCGCCTTTTCATTCGGCGACAGGCTGCCGCCCAGCAGGTCCGTGCCCAAAATATCCGGCGAGAGAAAGACCACTGCCACCGTGCTGCGCTGCGAGATGGCCCGCTGCCGCGCAAAGGAAAAATCCGCGACCAACTGCCGGCACGCCGCGTTGATGGCCACGCTCTCGGTGTTGCCGCGCATGGCCGGCAGGGCCAGCCCCGCGATGATCGCGATGATGACGAGCACGACCAACATCTCCAGCAGCGTGAACGCGCGCCGTCCGGGCGACGACCTCGTCCCAACTTGATGGTTTTGGTTCGCCTGCATACGCGTCACTCCCAGCTTTTGATGTTGTCCTTGTTCAAAGGTTCATTCCCCCGGTTTGGGCCAGGAATGCCCGGCTCAGACTTACCATCCGGCCCCTTGGACCAAACGATGACTCCGCGCTGAATGTTTTTGTACGGGTATTTCGGGTGGTCGGGAGAATCCGCGTTGGTGCTGTCCGGGGCCGGATCGTTGTCGTCGGGCACGTTCACCTTGTTGTCGTAGCTCAGATCGAACGCGATGATGTAGGGGTTGCCCCACGGGTCGCGGAAATTGTAATCCGTGCGCGAAACACCGGCGGCGTTGGTGCCTTCCTTAAGCGTGCCGGGGTTGAGGAAAGAATGCTTTTCGGGGTTGCGCTTGTGGTTGGCATTGGCCCCTTGGTCCACGTCCATGAGCGTGACGATGACGTCCGCGTTCCCCTGGCTGAAACTGTAATCAACGGCGGGTTCCAGCGTGGTGGGCAGCTTCACAGGAGCCACCGTGTAAGCCGCTTGGTAAGCTGAGACCGCTGCTTCGATGTTTTTCATCTCCACCTTCGCAGCATCGCGCTTGGCCTTCAACTTCACGCGCCCCAAGGCCGGCAGCAGCAGCCCGGCCAGGATGCCAATGATGGCAATGACCACGAGCAACTCGACGAGCGTGAACGCGCGGCGCGCGCGCGACGGGCGCGCGCAGGCGTGGGCCAGTCCGCCACGCGCGGACTTCAGGGTACGGCGACCAGCGCGCCGGCGCGGCTGCACGGTAAGCGGCTGCGCCCAGTCCTCATCCGTCCACGCGACGGGCAGGCGGAGCGACGAAGGGATTTTTGCAGGGAGCGTTTTCATGTTCAGTTCTTCCAGTTGCCGATGATTTTGGTTTTGGCCACGCCGTTGGTCGTACCCATCTTAATTTCCACCCAGAGGTCGAAGGACTCGGGGTTGTGGGAATTAGCCGCGTTGCCCAAGCGGTAGCGCCAAGGGTTTGGCCTCTGCCCATTTTTATCGTCCACCGGCACGACGAGGGCGGTGTGGCCCGCGCCAGAGTTGAAATTGGTCTGGTCCCGGCGCACATCCTTGAGAATGCGATGCACCTTGGCCTCGC
>JANNGC010000136.1:0-5678 GCA_031380445.1 Pedosphaera sp. | reverse complement strand
ACCGACACCGCCGTGACCAACGGCGTGGCCTACTACTACGTCATCGCCGCCTGCAAAAACGGTGCCGCGTTCACCGATTCTGACGAGGTTTGCGCCACGCCCGCCGTGGCCCCGGTCAGCCCGTGGAAGACCACGGACATCGGCACGCCCGGCTACCCCGGCGCGGCCAGCCTCGCCAGCGGCGTCTTCACCATCCTCGGCGGTGGCGACGACATCTGGAACACGGCGGACAAGTTCCGCTATACCTACCAGTCCGGCAGCGGCGACGGCACGGTCATCGCCCGCGTCACCGCCGTCGGCAACACCGACGCGTGGGCCAAGGCCGGCGTGATGATTCGTGAATCCCTCACGCCCGGCTCGAAGCACGCCTTCATGTGCCTCACGCCCGGCAACGGCGCGGCCTTCCAGTCGCGCAACGCCACGGGCGGCAGCAGCCTGAACGTCAACACCACCGGACTCCTCGCGCCCTACTGGGTGAAGGTGACCCGCGTGGGCAACGTGTTCACCGGCTTCGCCTCGGCGAACGGCACGACCTGGACCCAGATCGGTCAGCAGACCATCACCATGACCACGGGCGTGTATATCGGCCTGGCCGTGACCAGCCACAACGACGCCACGCTCACGACGGCGACGTTCCAGAACGTGACCGCCACGCCGTAAGGCGGACGGGAAAGTCAAAGTAGAAAATCGCGCGGCCTCCGGGAAACCGGAGGCCGCTTTCGTTTGGGGAAAAAAGCTGAAACGCTGAAAAACTGAAAAGCTGAAATAGGGACAATCCCCATTTCAGCTTTTCAGTTTTTCAGCGCTTCAGCTTTTTATTCGACCAGCTTGTTCTCGAAGCAGTAGCGCGTCAGTTCGGCGTTCGTGTTCAACTGCATCTTCTCCAAAATGCGCGCGCGGTAGGTGCTCACGGTCTTCACGCTCAGCGAAAGCTCCACGCCAATCTCGCTCACGGTTTTGCCCGAACCGATCATCCGCAGCACCTGGAACTCACGGTCGGAAAGCGTCTGGTGCGCGGGGCGGTCGGTGGCGGGCTGATCCAGATTCACGGCCAGTTTCTCCGCGAGCGACGCGCCCACGTAGCGACCGCCGGCGGTGACTTTGCGAACGGCTTTCACCAGTTCCTCGGGCGCGGAGTCCTTGTTCAAGAATCCGCTCGCCCCGGCCTTGAGCACGCGCACGGCAAACTGATCCTCGCTGTGAACGCTCAGCACGAGCACGCGCTGCGTCGGCTTGAGCGCGCGGATTTCCTTGAGCGCCTCCAGCCCGGTGCGGCCCGGCATGGTGATGTCGAGCACCACGAGATCCCAGTGCTCGCGCGCCACGGCGGCGATGGCCTCGCTGGCGTTCGCGGCTTCGCCGAATTGAATTTTCCCGAAGCCGTCCTCCAGGATTTGTTTCAAGCCGCGGCGCAAGACCGCGTGGTCGTCAGTGATGAGAATTTTCATGAGAAGGAGAAGAAGGAACTTTGAACTTCGAACTCGGAACCTTGAACTTTGAAAAGAACGGCGCGCGCCGGCCCCGTTCAAAGTTCAGAGTTCGAAGTTCAGAGTTCAAAGTTCTCATCCGTGTTCACGCACTGTGCGGCGCAGGCACCCGCACCGTCAACGTCGTCCCTGTGCCCGGCTCGCCGCGAATCTCGAACGTCCCGCCCAGCAACCGCGCGCGCTCCCTCATGCCAAGCAGGCCGAAGGACTTCGTGGCGCGCGCCTCGGCTTCGGTGATGCCTCGTCCGTCGTCGTGAATGTGCAACGTGATCTGCTCGCCCGCCGACGTGAGTTTGATCGTCACCGCCCGCGCCTGCGCGTAGCGCGTCACGTTGGTCAGCGCCTCCTGGCAGATGCGAAAGAGCGCGGTGGTGCGCTGCTCGTCGAGCGTGAGTTCCTCGTTGTCGGTGGTGAACTCGCAGGTCACGCCGGTGCGCTTCTGAAATTCCTGCGCCAGCCATTCGATGGCGGGGATGAGTCCGAGATTATCGAGAATCGCCGGGCGCAACTCCGTGGAGAGCCGGCGCACCGCGTGAACCGTCGAGTCGATGAGCTTGAGCATCGCCGTGCTTTTGTCCGCGAGCACGGGCTGGTTCGGCAGCCGCGCGGCGAACCAGCTCAAATCCATTTTCAAACCCGTGAGCGCCTGCCCGAGTTCATCGTGAATCTCGCGGGCGATGCGCGTGCGCTCCTCCTCGCGGATGCGCTCCAGATGCCCGGTGAGCGCGCGCGCCTGCTCCCGCGAGTCGCGCAGGCGCTGCTCGGTCTGCTTGCGGTCGGTGATGTCCATCATCGCGCCGATCATCCGTGCGGCCTGCCCGGCGGCGTCCTGCACGATGTAACCGCGGTCGAGGACGTTCGCGTAGGAGCCGTCGGTGCGGCGGAAACGATATTCGTCGGCCCAGAATGTTTTTCCGCCCGCGACCGCGCCGGACAGGCTGGCGTCCACGCGCGCCGCATCATCGGGGTGAATGAGTGAAGTCCAGAAGGTGATGCCCAGATCCTCGGGCTGGCCTTCGTAGCCAAATTGAATGCGGAGATTTTCATTCCACCAGATCGCATTCGTCGCCATGTCCCAGTCGTACACCACATCCGTGGTGGCGCGGGTGACGAGGTGAAAACGAATTTCGCTGGCGCGCAATTCCTCCTGCGCCCGCAGCCGGGCTGTGATGTCGCGCGCCACCACTTGCACCGCCGGCTCGCCGTGAAACACGAAGGCCGTCGCGCCCACCTCCACATCCACGGTGCTGCCGTCGAGGCGCACGAGCTTCTGCTCCATGACCGCCACCTTCTGCCCGTCGGACGTGAGCTTCATGCGCGCGCGGATGGCCTCGTGAAAATCGGCGTGCGCGAACTTCAGGACGTTTTTGCCGATGACCGCCGCCGCGTCCGGCGCGCGCAACATGCGCAGACCGGCGGGATTCATGAAGATGATGCGGCCCTGCTGGTGGACGAAAATCATGTCCGGCGCGATGTTCACGAGGTTGCGGTAACGCTCCTCGCTGTCGCGCAACCGGGCCTCGTGCTCCGTCTGCTCGGTCAGGTCAAACGAGATGCCGACCCATTCCTGCAACTGGTTCTCGGCATTGAGCACCGGCACAGTGCGCGTGACGAAATTCCGATACGCACCGTCGCGCCGCCGCACGCGATACTCGATCTCGTAGTACCGTTCATTCGGCGGACGGCTCTCGCGGGAAACGGCCTTGCGCCAGCGCTCGGCGAGGATCGGACGGTCGTCGGGATGAATGGCCTCCAGCCAGCCCCAGCCGCGATACTGCGCGAAGTTTTGTCCGGTGAAAGCTTCCCAGGTCGGCTGCGGCTCGGCGATTTCGCCGCTCGGTTCACCACGCCAGGTGACTTGCGCGGTGGCGAGCACGAGCGAGCGGTAGCGGCGCTCGTTGCGGCGCAAGGCGTCTTCAATCGTCGCGCGCTGGCGCGCGAAACGCACCACGAGCACGAAGAGCAGAATGCCGCTGCCCAGCGCGAAGGCGAGATACTCGATGGTTTCCAAGTAGTGCGCGCGCGCCTCGCCCACGAAGCGGCGGAAGAAAAAATTCGCCAGCGGAATCCAGGCGACGGCAAAGGCGAAGTAAATGACCGCGATGCGCAACGCGCCGCGCCGCGGGCTGGCCGGACGCTTCGACGAGGGGCGATGCAAAATGGTGGAGGCGCTGCTCATGCTGACGGCGGAAAGCTCGCAGGTTCAAAACACTTTGCGAGCGCGAACTGGCGCGCGGACTTTCCAGTCCGCAGCAAGTCACTGAGTGAGGAGGCGTTAGATTTATTCGCCAGCGCACCGACACAAGCGGCTGGCTGCGGACTGGAAAGTCCGCGCTCCACCTGAGCCGGAAAAACCGTTTGACACCCTCCAATGAAGAAATCATCTTATCCGCATTCGTTGATAACAACGAACTCATCGCGAGTGACTGAGGGACTGGCCCGATGACGTCACGGCAACCGGCGGAGCGCAAGCTTCCGTGCAGGTGCCAAATCCAGCTCGAGGCAGGTGCTTCGGGAAAAGATGAGAAGGGCGCACTGTTTGACCGCACCTCTTCTCAGCCGATGAGAAGGGGTTTTTTGTTGCCCCGATGGAAAATGTCGAATGACGAATGTCGAATGGGCGGAATCAGCCGTCCGGCGGCACGGCGCGGGGCCGAGTTTGACATTCGTGATTCGTCATTCGGAATTTATTTATGGAAAAACAAGGTTTCATGAAGGCGCTGAAGTGCCGGGAATGCGGACGCGAATATCCGCTCACGGCCACGCATGTCTGCGAGTTCGACTTCGGCCCGCTCGAAGTCGCCTACGATTACGACCGCATCAAGAAGTCCATGACGCGCGCAGCCATCGAGTCGCGCCCGCAGACGATGTGGCGTTACCGCGAGCTGCTGCCCGTGGCGGGCGAGCCGACCGTTGGTTTTCAAGTCGGCTACACGCCGCTGGTGCGCGCGCCGCGTCTGGCCGCGCGGCTGGGCATCCGCGAGCTGTTCATCAAGAACGACACGGTGAATTACCCCACGCTTTCGTTCAAAGACCGCGTGGTGAGCGTGGCCCTGAGCCGTGCGAAGGAACTCGGTTTCACCACCGTCGCCTGCGCTTCGACGGGCAATCTCGCGAACTCCGTCGCGGCCAACGCCGCCGCCGCCGGACTCAAGAGCTACGTCTTCATCCCGTCTGATCTGGAGCAGGGCAAGATCGTCAACTCGCTCGTCTATGGCGCGGGCGTCATTTGCATTCGCGGCCATTACGACGAAGTGAACCGCCTCTGCGCCGAGATCGCGGGCAAGTACGGCTGGGCCTTCGTGAACGTCAACATGCGCCCCTACTACGCCGAAGGCTCGAAGAGCATGGGCTTCGAAATCATGGAACAGTCCGGCTGGAAAATCCCGCAGCACACCGTGGTGCCGATGGCTTCCGGCTCGTTGCTCACGAAGATTCAGAAGTCGTATCAGGAGTTCACCAAGCTCGGACTTGTGAGCGACTCGGCCTACAAAGTTCACGGCGCGCAGGCCACCGGCTGCTCACCGATTTCTTCGGCGCAGAAGTCCGGTCTCGATTTCTTCAAGCCGGTGAAGCCGAACACCATCGCCAAGTCGCTGGCCATCGGCACGCCGGCTGATGGCTTCTACGCGCTCAAGGTGATGAAGGAAACCGGCGCGCACGCCGACGACGTGACCGATGAAGAAATCCGCGAGGGCATTCGGATGCTCGCCGAGTGCGAAGGCATTTTCGCCGAAACCGCCGGCGGCGTGACCGTGGGCGTGGCGAAGAAGCTGATCGCGTCCGGCAAAATTCCCGCCGGCGATTCCGCCGTGCTCTGCATCACGGGCAATGGACTCAAGACACTTGACGCCGTGGCTGGACACGTCGGCCAACCGCGCGAGATCAAGCCGAGCCTGCGCGAGTTCGAGGCCCTGGTCGCGAACGAAGAAGCCGCCGTCCCGGCCTGATATGCCGATCACCGTCCGCATCCCGCTCACGCTCCGCCGCCTCACCCACGAGCAGGAGTTGGTGGACGTCCAGGCCGCAACCGTAGCCACCGCCATCGACGCCCTGCACGCGCGCTTCAACGGCATCCGTGATCGGATCATGGACAAGGCCGGCCAGGTGCGCGGCTCGGTGCTCATCTTCGTCAACGACGAGGACATCCGGTTTTTGCAGAACGAACAGACGCCGCTCAAAGACGGCGAC
>JANNGC010000114.1:0-3204 GCA_031380445.1 Pedosphaera sp. | reverse complement strand
GATTGAACGCGATCTTCGTGAACGCAGTTTTGGCGACTGGGAGGGCAAGCGCTGGGACGACATAGCGCATTCGCAAATCAACGACTGGCGAGACAATTTTCTTGACTACGCGCCACCGAACGGAGAGAGCGTACGAGCCCTGCAAACGCGCGTAACCGCCACATGGCAGCGATTGTCGGCCACACAAACCACACCGGCCCGGGCTGGGGCCGCGGAGGTGTTCGTCCACGCCCGCTGCTGCGCCCCTCCGGGGCGCGAGGATTTTTTGTGGCCGTGTTCCGGGGGTGTTACCCCCGGCTCCATTCCATGATCGCTCCCCGATGACCGACGCCGCTGACGCGGCGTGTCCGGCCTCCTCTCCCAGCGGGAGAGGAATGAGGTGAGGGAGAAAAGCCGGAACATCCCGTGGCATTCGCACGCCGCCAGACTGCGCACGTTTTCTCCCTCACCCCGGCCCTCTCCCGCTGGGAGAGGGAGAACGGCATCCAGCTTTCGTCATTCCGAACGCGTCCGATGTCACCCGGCGCGGGTGCTTCCGCACGGGTGCTGGACACCACGCCCTTGTTCAAGCTTTGGCTGCCGCTTCGACCGCCTTCGCCAGCCCCTCAATCGTATGCACCTTCGCCTCGACAGTGGGCGTCAGGCCGAGGGCCGCCAGCGCCTTGCTGGTCTCGGGGCCGATGGAGGCGGTCTTGAGCTTCGGGAACTTTTTCAACAGCTCGGGCAGCGGGAAGCGCGCGTGGAAGTTCTGCACGGTGGAACTGCTGGTGAAGGTGATCCAGTCCGCGCCTTCCTCGACGAGCCGCGCCGCCGCGCCGGTCCGGTCCTCGGTCTCGGGCACGGTCTGATAGACGGAGACGTCGTCCACGATGGCGCCTTGCTCTTCGAGGGCGCGGACGAGTTCGGGGTTCGCGACCTGCGCGCGGAGGAGGAGCATCTTCACATTCTCGATGTCCTGGTAATCTTTGAAGGCCTTCGCGATGTGGTCGGTGACGTATTCCTTCGGCATGAGGTCCACCTTGAAATGGAGTTCCTGAAGTTTTGCCGCCGTGGCCGGGCCGACCGCCGCGAGCCGAGCGCCGCCGAGCGCGCGGATGTCTTCAAAGCTCTTGAAGAAATACTCGAAGAACTGCACGACGCCGTTCGGGCTGGTGAAGATGATCCACTCGTATTCGCCCAAGCTGGTGAGCGCCTCGACGAGCGCCTGCCGGTCGTCCGGCGCGGCGATGCGAATGGTGGGAATCTCCAAAACTTCTGCGCCGCGTTCGGTGAATTGCGCGGAGAGCTGGCTGGCCTGTTCACGCGTGCGCGTGACGACGATGCGCTGCCCGAAGAGCGGGCGTGACTCGAACCAGTTCAACTTGTTCTTCAACGTCACGACGCCGCCGATGATGGTGACGGCGGGCGCTTTGAAGTCCGCTTTCTTCACCACGTCGGCAATGGTCGCGAGCGTGCCGGTGATGGATTGCTGGCGGCCGGTGGTGCCCCAGCGAATCATGCCCACGGGCGTCTTCGCGTCCATGCCGGCGGCGACGAGTGACGCGGCGATTTCGCGAATGCGCTCCACGCCCATGAGCACCACTTTGGTGCCGGGGACGTTGGCGATGGCGTCCCAGTTGATGGACGTTTCGGTCTTCGTCGGGTCTTCGTGCCCGGTGATGACGGTGAAGCTGGAGCAATGATCGCGGTGCGTGAGCGGAATGCCGGCGTAGTTCGGCGCAGCCACGATGGAGGAAATGCCGGGGACGACTTCGAAGTGAATGTGCGCCGCCGCGAGTTCCTCGGCTTCCTCGCCGCCGCGCCCGAAGACGTACGGGTCGCCGCCCTTGAGCCGCACGACGGTTTTGCCTTCCTTCGCTTTCGTGATGAGGAGCTGGTTCAGTTCATCCTGCGGGATGGCGTGGTCCTTGGCGCGCTTGCCACCGTAGATGACTTCGGCGGACTTGGGCGCGAGGCGGAGAAGATCGGGATTCACGAGGGCGTCATAGACCACCACGTCGGCGCGGCTGAGGAGTTCCGCGCCGCGCATCGTCAGCAGGCCCGCATCACCGGGGCCGGCACCGACGAGATAAACCGTTCCATATTTCATACGGGCGCGGTGGGTCGGGGGCGGGCGGCGGGAGGCCAAACAGAAAGGCGTAGTGGGGCAGCCGTCCCGGCTGCCGGATGTCCGGCGTGCGTCTCGCCTGCCCGTTCGACAGCCGGGACGGCTGCCCCACTATTTTTGGAAAAGAGAAACCCGCCTTCCCCGGGCGGGGAAAGCGGGTTCGCTTCTGTTCGCGTGGACAAAACTCTAAAACCACGCTGAGTAAATTATCGGCTGGGGTCAGAAAACCTTTAGGCCCCTTTCGCAAATTCTTACGGGGTGAAAAATTCTTGCCGCGTCCATCCGTTCGGCCAAAGTCCATGCCAGCATTTAACCGCAACACCAAACCAAAATTTTATGGGCCGCATCTACAACAACATCGTGGAAACCGTGGGCCGCACGCCGCTCGTGCGCCTGAACAAAGTCACCGCCGGCGTCGAGGCCACGGTGCTGCTCAAGTGCGAGTTCTTCAACCCGCTCGGCAGCGTGAAGGACCGTATCGGCGCGGCGATGATCGAGGACGCGGAGAAGCGCGGGCTCATCAACAAGGACACCATGATCATCGAGCCCACGAGCGGCAACACCGGCATCGCGCTCGCGTTTGTCTGCGCCGCGAAGGGCTACCACCTCACGCTCACGATGCCCGAGACGATGTCGCTCGAGCGCCGCACGCTGCTCGCGATGCTCGGCGCGAAGCTCGTGCTCACGCCCGGCACCGAGGGGATGAAGGGCGCCATCGCGAGGGCGGAGCAACTCGTGAAGGACACGCCGAATTCATGGATGCCGCAGCAGTTCAACAACGAGGCGAATCCGGAGATTCATCGCAAGACGACTGCCGAGGACTTGTGGTCGGATACGGACGGACAAATCGACATTCTCGTGGCCGCGGTCGGCACGGGCGGGACGATCACCGGCGTCACCGAGGTCATCAAGCCGCGCAGGCCGGGCTTCCAGGCGATTGCCGTGGAGCCGGCAGACTCGCCGGTCATCAACCAGACGCTGCACGGCGAGCCCGTCAACCCCGGCCCGCACAAGATTCAGGGCACCGGCGCGGGATTCGTTCCGAACAATCTCCATCTCAAGAATCCCAAGACAGGCGAGGCGCAGATCGTCGAGTG
>JANNGC010000091.1:0-1731 GCA_031380445.1 Pedosphaera sp. | reverse complement strand
CCGAGCAGGTTTACGGCCTCGATCCGGGAATTCGGAATTCAGAACGCGCTGACGAGCATTTGCAGGATGAGCGGTATCTGAACTTGTACCGGCAGGTCATGGAATCATCGCTCGCGTTGCGCCGCGGCCGGTGGTCGATGCATGTGGCGGTGCAGTCCACCAACACCATGTTCAACCGGACGAGCGTGAAAATTTGCGCGGCCGAGACGCCGGAGATGAAGGAGTTCTTCACCGGCCTGACGGCGGCCTTGGTGCCTGGATCGCCGGCCCAGGCTGGCGGATTTTCCGCCGTCCAGCATGGCGGCCGGGAGCGATATGACACGACGATCACCTCCGGCAGCAGCGAACCGGCGCAAAGTTTTGAGAACAGCCTGGAACAATTGGGGCGCGAAGGCTGGCAGACGGCCGTGGTGATTCCGCCGCAGCAGGCGCGCTCAAGTTATTTCGCCTGGCTGACCAAAGGCGAGGCTTACGCGGCGCTCTCGGTCACGGCCTCGGCCCGTGGTTCCTCGATTACATTGACCCGGGTCAGTCCCGAGGATCGTCCTGGTTTGAACCCGCCCGCACCATGAACTCTCCATACATTCAATCGGCTGAATTGTCGGATGTCGGCCGCAAGCGCAAGAACAACGAGGACGCCTGCCTGCGGATTCCCGACCAGGGAGTGTTCTGCGTGGCCGACGGCATGGGCGGCGTGGCCGGGGGGGATTTGGCGAGCGAGACGATCACCACGACCCTCCACGAAGTTTTCCAGAACGTCCCGGTGGCCCAGTATGCCACGCTGTCCGATCAGGTGAAGCGGTTCCGCATGGCCGCGAACCAGGCCAGCAAATGGATCAAGGGTTACGCGGAGGAAAAAGTCATCGGCCAGATGGGTTCGACCTTGGTGGCGCTGGTCTTTGATCCGCGCAGCCCGCGCCGGGCGGTGGGATTGCACGCCGGCGACAGCCGTCTCTACCGGTTTCGCAGCGGCGAGCTGAAACAACTGACGCGCGATCATTCCGCCGTGGAGGCGCTGGCCGCCAAGCTCAATTGTGATCCGGCTTCGTTGCCGGCCAAGTACCAAAACGAACTCGTCCGCGCGGTCGGATTGCAGGAATCGGTCGAGCTGGAACGCACCCCGGTGGAAGTCCTCACCGGGGATATTTTTCTGCTCTGCTCCGATGGACTCAGCCGCATGGTGGAAGACAAGGAGATCGAGCAGTCACTTGCCCAGGCCACGCTGGAAAACCTGGCGCAGACGGCCGCCAGCCTCATCGCCAAAGCCCTCGAAGCCGGCGGCAAGGACAACGTCACCGTTGTTCTGGTCAAGCTGGGCGACCTGAGCGGCGCTCCCGAGCCGGTGGTGGAGGAGGATGAGGATGAGGCCGGGACGCTGGCCTCGCCCGACGGACAGCCGGGCGGAGACCCGTTGCTTCCAGAACGAGAAACCGAACGGGACAGCCCCTTGCCTGACGCGGGCGACGTGCAGGGGGACACGCCACAGACGGATCGTCCGCCCGATCCGTCATCCGTTTCCGGCCCACTGTCAGGCTCCCCGTCGTTGATCGCCACCACGGTTCAGGACAAAGGCGGGAACAGCGGACCCGCTGGCCGTTGGTCCATCCGGACGCTGATCGTGGGCGCGGTGGTGCTGGTGTTGCTGATCATTGCGGTGGCGGCTTTCAACCGTCGCGCGGGCCGTCGTGCCGGAGTGGTCGGCAATCCCGATTTGGCCGGCGGCACGGCGAC